>DATEDT010000001.1:0-32780 GCA_035281505.1 Aeromicrobium sp.
GGTGTCCATGGCCGTGGCGTCCGACGGGTCGTACGGCGTGCCGGAGGGCCTCATCTCCTCGTTCCCCGTCACCACGTCCAACGGTGACTGGGAGATCGTTCAGGGCCTGGAGATCGACGAGTTCAGCCGCGGCAAGATCGACGCCTCGGTCGCCGAGCTCGCCGAAGAGCGGGACGCCGTCACCGAGCTCGGACTGATCTAGCCGGCGGGACGCATCTTTAGATATAGATGCGGTTCATGCCCGAACGATTCGTTGTTGTGGCGGCCATAGCCGCCTCAACAACAGATCTTCGGTCGAACGTTCGCGCGTTCCGGCCGCAAACGTCACGCACCGACGCAACCGGGCGGTTTCAGCCGCTGGGGACGACGGCGGCGAGGATCAGCAGGCTGACGCCGAGGGTCATCGTCCAGAACACGTCAAAGCTGCGGCCGCGGACGTTCAGCATGCCCTTGTGTGCCTCCGGGACGACCAGCCGACCGAGTGCATTGGCGACGAACGTCGCGCCGACCACGTACAGCCCGAGCCGCCACACACCGAAGGCGACGAGGACCAAGCCGATGAACACGCCGAGCAGGGTCAGCAGGTAGAACTGCGATCCGCGACTCCGGGGAAGCTTCATCCCACCGAGTTCCCGGCTCCCGCTGGCGCCCCGAGCGCCGCCTCCGAGAAGTCCACGACGTTCGACAGCAGCATGGCGCGCGTCATCGGGCCCACGCCGCCCGGATTAGGTGCGACCCAACCGGCCACGTCCCACACGTCCGGTGCCAGGTCGCCCACGATGGCCCCGGCTTCGTCGCGACTCACGCCCACGTCGAGCAGGGCTGCCCCGGGCTTGACCATGTCCGCGGTGATGATGCCGGGTACGCCGGCAGCCGCGATGACGATGTCAGCACGGCGGACCTCCGCGGCGAGGTCACGTGTCCCGGTGTGGCACAGCGTGACGGTGGCATTCTCCGAGCGGCGGGTGAGGAGCAGCCCCATCGGCCGCCCGACCGTGATGCCGCGGCCCACGACGACAACATTCTGGCCGGCGATCGGAACGTCATTGCGCCGCAGCAACTCGACGATGCCACGCGGCGTGCAGGGCAGCGGCGCCTCCTTGCCCAGGACAAGCCAGCCGAGGTTGGTCGGGTGCAGGCCGTCGGCGTCCTTCGCCGGATCGATGCGGCCGATGATGGCGTTCTCGTCGATTCCCTTGGGCAGGGGCAGCTGCACGATGTAGAGGGTGCATGCGGGGTCGGCGTTGAGTTCGTCGACCGCGGCCTCGACCTCGGCTTGGGTGGCGGTGGCCGGCAGTTCCCGCCGGATCGACTCGATACCGACCTCGGCGCAGTCCTTGTGCTTGGCGTTGACGTACCAACGGCTGCCCGGATCGTCGCCCACCAGGAGGGTGCCGAGGCCCGGAACGATGCCGCGCTCCCGTAGGGCTGCAACGCGGACCGCCAACTCGGCCTTGATCGCGGCGGCAGCCGCCTTGCCGTCGAGGACCTTCGCTGTCACGGGACGAGTCTTTCACGGGCCATCGGCGTCCTATTGTCGGTCCCATGACGACGCGCAGCGGAGATCTCGGTCACGAACACCTGCAGGGGTCTGTCGTCCTGCGCGGCAAGCAGGTCAAGCCCGGCACGATGGACCAGCACCTGCTCGACGAGCGCGGGTCGGGCGACTGGGTCCACACCGACCCGTGGCGGGTACTGCGCATCCAGAGCGAGTTCATCGAGGGATTCGGCCTGCTGGCCGAACTGCCCAGAGCCGTCTCGGTGTTCGGCTCCGCACGCACCCCGACCGACCACCCTGACTACGCGTTGGGCCGTGAGATCGGCGCGGCGCTGGCCAGGGCCGGCTACGCGGTCATCACCGGCGGCGGGCCGGGGGCGATGGAAGCGGCCAACCGGGGCGCTTTCGAAGCCGGTGGCACGAGCGTCGGACTGGGCATCGAGCTGCCGTTCGAGCAGCGACTGAACGACTGGATCAACATCGGCTTCAACTTCAGGTACTTCTTCGCCCGCAAGACGATGTTCGTGAAGTACGCCCAAGCCTTCGTCATCCTGCCCGGCGGCTTCGGCACCCTGGACGAGGTGTTCGAGGCGCTCAATCTCGTGCAGACGCAGAAGGTCACGCGCTTTCCCGTCGTCCTGGTCGGCACCGCCTACTGGCAGGGGCTTCTCGACTGGCTGCGCGCCAGCCCGCTGGCGGACGGCAAGGTGAACGCCGCCGACATCGATCTGCTCTGCCTCACCGACGACGTCGACGAGGTGATCGCCCACATTCGCACGTCGGGCAAGGGGCACCCAGAGCACGAACGGAACCTAGAATCGTCGTGATGCCCGCACTTCGTCGCTCGTTGCGCGTCTCCGGACGCCGGCTTGCGGCTGCGCTCTTGTGGGGGGCGCTGCTCGGCGGGGTCTTCGCGATGCACGGACTGAGCACCCACGGCGTCATGGGATCGCCGGACTCGCCCATTGCGGTGATCGACCACGCTGCCGACACCCACGCGATGCCGGCGAGTCACGGTGCCGCGCCGACCAGCCATCCCGCCCCCGACGGCGGCCACGCGGAGGCGGTCATGCTGTGCCTCGCGATACTCGCGGCAGCAATCATCTTGTCCTGGCTTGCCGGGTTCCTTCATCCACGACGGGCGTTCGCTGCGGAGCAGCTGACTCACACGTTCCCGCCCAGGCCGAGCACCACCCATCCGCCTCCGCTGCCTCGCTTTGTCGTGATGCGTTGCTGAAATGCCCTCGCCGCCGCCTGATTCGCCGGCGGCATCTCGGCATTCCGCAATTCACATTTCTGACAAAGGAGCAACACATGAAGTACCGCACATGTCTGACGGCGATGGCCGTCGCGACCGGCCTCGTCCTGGCCGGTTGTTCGGGTGGCAACACCGACGGCAGCAACGAGACGGCCCCCACCACGACGAAGGAGACGTCGGAGCACAACAGCGCCGATGTCGAGTTCGCCCAGCAGATGATCCCGCACCACGAGCAGGCGCTGGACATGGCGAAGCTCGCCAGGACGCGGGCCGAGAGCGCTGAAGTCAAGGAGCTTGCCGCCGACATCGAGGCAGCCCAAGACCCGGAGATCCGGACCATGACCGGCTGGCTCGAGGAATGGGGCGAGGACCTCCCCAGCGGCACCGGCGGCCACATGATGGAGGACGGCTCGATGATGGAGGGCGACTCCATGGGCGAGGGCATGATGAGCGATCAGGAGATGACCGGGCTCGAGAGAGCTCGCCGCGCCTCGTTCGATCGGATGTTCCTCACCATGATGATCCGGCACCACGAGGGCGCTGTCGTCATGGCCAAGCAGGAGCAACGTGACGGCAAGTACGACGACGCGATCGAGTTGGCCAAGCGGATCGAGTCGGCTCAGACGGCCGAGATCAAGCTCATGAAGGACCTGCTGACGAGATGAGCGGACGGCGTCCATAGCCGGACCAGCCTCCAGGGACCAACGGCACGGTGTTTTGCCGTCCGTCGGCCCTGGGGGCTGGTTTCTCGGCGGCGCCTGGATCTCCAACCGTTTCGCCAAGGCGTGACGGACTGAAACCCCGTCGTCAGTGGAAGAAGTGGCGCGTCCCGGTGAAGTACATCGTGATGCCCGCCGCCTCAGCCGCTGCGACAACTTCTTCATCGCGCACGGAGCCGCCGGGCTGGACGATGGCCTTCACGCCGGCGTCGATGAGGATCTGCGGACCATCCGGGAACGGGAAGAACGCGTCCGATGCCGCGACGCTCCCCCGCGCCCGCTCTTCCCCGGCGCGCGAGACCGCCAGCCCGCACGAGTCGACCCGGTTGACCTGTCCCATGCCGATGCCGACCGAGGCGCCGTCGCGCGCCAGCAGGATCGCGTTGGACTTGACCGCGCGCACGGCGCGCCAGGCGAACGCGAGGTCAGCCAGGGTGGCCTCGTCGGCGGCGTCACCCGACGCGAGCGTCCAGGTCGACGGGTCGTCGCCCGGTGCGTTGATCTGGTCCCGTAGTTGCAGAAGGACGCCGCCACTGACCGGGCGCATCTCTACCGGCGACCGGCCGGGGTTGGGAAGCCGCAGGATCCGGATGTTCTTCTTGGCCTGGAGGATCTCGAGCGCGCCGTCCTCGTACTCGGGCGCGACGATGACCTCGGTGAAGACTTCGGCCACCTGCTTGGCCATGTCGACCGACACCGGGCGGTTGGCGGCGATCACACCACCGAACGCAGAGACCGGATCGCAGGCATGGGCCCGAGCATGGGCTTCGGCGATGTCGGCACCCACGGCGATCCCGCACGGGTTGGCGTGCTTGATGATGGCGACCGCGGCGGCCTCGAAGTCATACGCAGCACGGTTGGCCGCGTCAGTGTCCAGATAGTTGTTGTAGGACATCTCCTTGCCGTGGAGCTGCTCGGCCGACGCGAGGCCACCGCCCTCCGGCTGGAGGTAGAGCGCCGCCGGCTGGTGCGGGTTCTCGCCGTAACGAAGCTCGGACGACTTGGCCCACGTGGCACCGAGGAACTCCGGAAAGACGGTCTCGGCCGGGGCTGCGTAGGAGGAGGCGAACCACGAGGCGACGGCGACGTCGTAGGACGCCGTGTGCGCGAACGCCTGGCCGGCCAGTCGCTTGCGTTCGTCCAGGGTGAAGCCGCCGCCGGTCAGCGCCGCGCGGACGTCGTCGTACTGGTCAGGTGACGTGATGACGGCGACGGTCGGGTGGTTCTTGGCGGCAGCGCGCACCATCGACGGCCCACCGATGTCGATCTGCTCGACGCACTCGTCCGGCGTGGCGCCGGAGGCCACCGTCTCCCGGAACGGGTAGAGGTTCACCACGACGAGGTCGAACGGCTCGATGTCGAGCTCCTCGAGCTGTCTGACGTGATCCTCCAGACGGGAGTCGGCGAGGATGCCGGCATGCACCCGCGGGTGCAACGTCTTGACGCGGCCGTCGAGGCATTCGGGGAATCCGGTCAGCTCCTCGACCGGCGTCACGGGAACCCCGGAGGCTTCGATCGTCTTGGCCGTCGACCCGGTGGAGACGATGGACACACCGGCGCTGTGCAGATCGGCGGCCAGCTGCTCCAATCCCGTCTTGTCGTAGACCGAGACCAGCGCGCGCTTGATCGGGCGGTTCCCCCCGAGGCCTGCTGAGTCGGAATTCGATGTCATTGTGGTGCTCCTTCTCGAGCCAATCGGCCCACCCATGTCGTGAGCATCTCCCGCTCGGCGACCTTGATGCGTTCGTGCAGGGAGTCAGCGTCGTCGCCGGGCTCCACGGAGACGGCGACCTGGGCGATGATCGGGCCCTCGTCCAGACCCTCGTCGACGACGAACAGTGTCGCGCCGGTGACCTTGACCCCGTGGGCCAGCGCGTCGCGCGCCCCGTGTGCACCCGGAAAGGACGGCAGCAGCGACGGATGGGTGTTGACCGTCCGGCCACCGAATCGATCGAGGAAGGCAGGGCCGACGAGCTTCATGAAGCCGGCGAGGACGATGAGATCCGGATCGTACTTCCCAGCCTGCTCGGTCAGAGCGAGGTCCCAGTCGGCCCGGGAATCGAAGTCGGCGAGCTCGACGACGAACGTCGGTATACCGGCGCGCTCGGCGCGGGCCAACGCCTCGATACCCGGGCGATCTGCACCCACCGCGACGATCGTGGCGCCATAGGTGGGGTCCTGTGAAGCGTCAATCAGAGCCTGGAGATTGGAGCCAACGCCCGAGGCCAAAACGATCACTCTCGCTGGGCTTCCGGCTGACACGACGCCCACGATAGTGGGCCAGGAGCGAGCCCAGCGCGCCGGTCGCGGCCAGGATGACCACGGCGATCACCGCCGGCGTGACGGGCGGTGGACCGGCGTCGACCAAACGCCCGGGACCGATGCCGCCGCCGGAAACGGCGATGAGCGCGCCCAGCACGAGTCCGGCGGCCGCACCGGACAGCGCGCCGATGCGGACACGGGTTGTCAGGGCCCCGGCCCAGAGGCCGGCCGCCGGGAGCACGAGGCCAAGAGCGAGTACCCACGGCCCGAACGCACCCGGGTCGGGGACCGCCGCAAGCGTCGGGAACCCGGGGATGGCGCCGAGATAGGACCCGGTCAAATCGACCGATGTGTCGGTGCCCACCGTGAACCCGGGGCCGACAAGGACGGACGCCGTCCACAGCACAAGCGTCGGCAAGGACAACAGGCACGCAATCGCCAGGACGACGGCGCCCCCGGCACTCGGGTCGAGCAGGCCCCACATGTCCGCGGCGCGCTGGCCGTGCACGCCGAGCAGCAGCGTCACCAGGATCAGCGACGCACCCAACACCACGAGGAGGGCCCGCGTCGCACCCCGGATCACCAGGGCGACATCCGGGCTGACCGAAAGCTGCGAGCGATGGCGCCACCCCGCACCCAACGCCGCACCCAGGCCGCCGACAACCAGCCCCCCGATGGCCGCCCGCGGGATCGACACGGCGACGTTGTCCGTGGACACGACCGCCGCGAGAATCGCCGCGGCGATGCCCATCGTCATGCCGACAGTGCCGGCGAAGCCCCCCAGGTCGGTGACCTCCGCCCGCGCCACCCGGTGCGCGATCGCCGCGGTCAGCGCCACGACGACGAGCGTCACGCCGAGCGGCACGACGCCGATCCTCGCCTCCCCGAGGACGAGCCCCGAGCCGTGCGCCACCAGCCACATGCGCGCCGGAATCCGCAGGTCAGATCCCCCGGACAGCAACATGGTCAGGGCCGAGGCGGCCCACCCGATCGCCAAGACGCCTGCCGCCGCGCGCAGAGCCGGCTTGAGGAAGCCACCCACAACAGCTGAGCGTGGAGCGTCGGGCACCCCACCATCCTCCCCTGTAAAGTTGCGCCGTTGCCGCGAGGCACGCCGCAGCGGCGCGCTTCTGGAGCGCACCGCATTCCACACAGGGTCGAGGGAGGGCTGAGTGACGCGAGTCGACGAGTTCGATCACTTCTACTCGTCCACCTCCGGAACGACCCTGAGGGCCACCTACGCCGTCTGCGGCGACCGGAACGTGGCCGTTGAGGCCACGGTCGACGCGTACCGGCACGCCTGGCGCGACTGGAACAAGATCCGGCATCACACACCCGACGCCTGGGTCCGCACCGAGGCGTGGCGCCTCACAGCGCTCAGCCGCTCGACACACCCCCTGCGCCAGCGGCACGAAGAGGACTCCGACCGCGAGCTGCTCGCTGCGCTCGCTCGACTGCGCGTCGACGACCGCCGCCTCATCGCCCTGCTGACGCTCGGCGCGGTCGACCTCGAGGACGCCTGTCATGAAGTCGGTGTCCCGGCCCAGCAAGGCGCAGAGTCGGTGACGACGGCCCTTGTCGGCCTGGAGGCCGCACTGGGCGAGCCGCTCGAACAGCTCGAGGAGCGGATGCACCGGCTCAGCCGCGTCACCCGCACACTGATCCTGCCGGCGGCCGGCGTGGTGCGGCACCGGGCTCAGCTCGGACGCCGTCGCAACACGATCGCCCTGGTGGCCGCTGCGGTCGTCGTCGCACTCGGCGGCGGCGCCATCTCGGCGGCCGAATCGAGCGACGCGGACCGTCACCGCATCGGCGACAAGATGGTGGACCCGGTCCTGCTGGCGCAGAAGATGGGACCGGACGATCTGTTGCGCTCGTCCCAGGTCGGCCGCCTGAACAACGACGCCAGGTGGCGCGTGCTGGGCACCAACGACGACCTTGGCGAGAAGACCCCCTACGCCAGCTGTCCACCGCGCCGCTTCGCCGATCCTGATGCCGTCCGGGCACTCGTCCGCACCTTCCAGGCCGGCAAGAGCGAAGAGCGCGTTGCCCAGGCCGTGGAGGTGTCACGCAACTCCAAGGACGCCATGGCCAGTTTCCTGCGGCAGGAGCAGTGGTACGCGGACTGCCGCCTGCCCGGCGTCCAGCTCATCAGCGCCTGGTCGGTGCGCCGGGCGGATCCCGATTTCCGCGTCCTCCAGCTCGCTTCACACCAGAAGCCCGAGCAGACGGTCACCGTGGGCCTCGGCGTCACCGGCAACGTCGTCACGACTCTGGTCCACCGATCGGAGGGCGACGATGCCCCTGACCCGTGGGCGTTTGCGTCCGTGCTCAACGACGCGGTGGGCAGGGTGTGCCAGTTCGGCGGGCGCCGCTGCGAGGCCGGCCTCACCCTGAGGCGCACCTCTCCCCCGGCGACGCTGCGAAGCCCGGAGTTCCTCGCCATCGCCGACCTGCCCCCGGTCGCCGACGCCACCGGCGTCTGGACCGGCGTGGCGACCGACCCCAAGAGCCATCGCGATGCGGCGGTCTGCGACAACGCCGATTTCTCCGGATCGCGGCCGACGTCGCGCGCCTACGTGCAGGCCGAGATCGCCGACATTCCCAAGGAGTTCGGTGTCACCGAAACCGTCGGACGATTCAAGACCGAAGACGCTGCCGACGAGTTCATCGACAACGTCGAAGCGAATCTCTTCGACTGCCCCGACGAGAACCTCGCCGCCCAGGTCGACCAGGCGTACGCGATCAACGAGGGACCGCTGGATGGCACCAGCTGGCGAGTCCGGCTGGACCTTCCGGACGGCGGCGAGGCCCAGTACCGGACGGCTGCGGTCCGCAACGGCCTGACCGTCGCTCAGGTCACGGCCACGCCGGCCGGCAAGTACGAGATCAGCCGCAAGGACTTCCAGAAGCTGGTCGAACGCGCAGGCGAACGGCTCGCATACGCCGAATAGATCGTCGATGCATCTTCACTCGTCGTCGACGCATCTTTAGTCATTCATGCGGTCTGCCGGTCAATGAATCGGCGTTGGGGGCGTTATAGCCGCCAAAACGTCGATACTTCCGTCCCGAACCGCATGAATGACTAAAGATGCGTCCCGGACCGGTTCAGCGGTTCTTGAGGATCTCCCGCATCAGCTCGGCGGTCTCGCTCGGGGTCTTGCCGACCTTCACGCCTGCGGCCTCGAGCGCTTCCTTCTTGGCCTGCGCCGTGCCCGAGGAGCCGGAGACGATGGCTCCGGCGTGGCCCATCGTCTTGCCCTCCGGAGCGGTGAAGCCCGCCACGTAGCCGACGACCGGCTTGGTGATGTGCTCCTTGATGTAGGCAGCTGCCCGCTCCTCGGCGTCGCCGCCGATCTCGCCGATCATCACGATGGCTTCGGTCTCCGGGTCGTCCTCGAACGCCTGCAGAGCATCGATGTGCGTCGTGCCGATGATCGGGTCGCCGCCGATACCGATGGCGGTGGTGAACCCGAAGTCACGCAGTTCGTACATCATCTGATAGGTCAGGGTGCCCGACTTCGACACCAGGCCGATCGGGCCCTTGCCGGCGATGGTGTGCGGCGTGATGCCGGCCAGCGACTCCTCCGGCGAGATGATGCCGGGGCAGTTCGGGCCGATCATCCGGGTCTTCTTGCCCTGCAGGTACGACCAGACCTCGGCCGAGTCCTGCACCGGCACACCCTCGGTGATCACGACGATCAGCGGGATCTCGGCGTCGATGGCCTCGATGCAGGCGTCCTTGGTGAAGGCCGGTGGCACGAAGAGCACCGAGACGTTCGCGCCGGTCTCAGCGATGGCCTCCTTGACCGTGCCGAACACCGGGAGTTCCTTGCCGTTGAGCTCGACAGTGGTGCCGGCCTTGCGGGCGTTCACACCACCGACGATGTTCGAGCCGGCCTGGAGCATCAGCGCGGTGTGCTTGGAGCCCATGCCACCGGTGATGCCCTGGACGATGATCTTGGAGTCCTTGTTCAGGTAAATCGACATGTCTCAGATCTCCCTCAGGCGTTCGCCAGCTCGGCGGCCTTGTCAGCCGCGCCATCCATCGTCTCGACCATCGTCACCAGCGGATGGTTCGCTTCGGCCAGGATTCGGCGGCCTTCCTCGACGTTGTTGCCGTCGAGGCGCACCACGATCGGCTTGGTCGCAGCGTCGCCAAGCAGGCTCAGCGCGCCGACGATGCCATTCGCGACCTCGTCGCAGGCGGTGATCCCGCCGAAGACGTTCACGAAGACGCTCTTGACCTGCGCATCGCCCAGGATCACGTCGAGGCCGTCTGCCATGACCTGCGCGTTCGCGCCGCCACCGATGTCGAGGAAGTTGGCCGGCTTCACGCCACCGTGGTGTTCGCCGGCGTACGCGACGACGTCGAGCGTCGACATGACGAGGCCGGCGCCGTTGCCGATGATGCCGACCTGGCCGTCGAGCTTCACGTAGTTGAGGCCCTTGTCCTTGGCCTTGGCCTCCAGCGGATCGGCTTCCTCGCGGATCTCGAAGCGCTCGTGATCCGGATGGCGAACCTCGGAGGCGTTGTCGTCGAGTGAGACCTTGCCGTCCAGCGCCTCCAGCTTGTCGCCGGCGAGGCGGGCCAGGGGGTTGACCTCGACGAGGGTCGCGTCCTCTTCGACGAAGACCGTGTAGAGCTTCTCGATCATCACGACCGCCTGCTCGAAGACCGGCTCCGGGAAGGCCGCCTCGGTGGCGATCTCACGCGCCTTGGCTGCATCGACGCCCACGCCCGGGTCGACCGGGATCTTCTTGACGGCGTCCGGGTTGGTCTTGGCGACCTCTTCGATCTCGACGCCACCTTCGACGCTGGCGATGCACAGGTACTGGCGGTTGGCCCGATCGAGCAGGAAGGAGAAGTAGTACTCCTCCTCCGGCGGGGTGGCCGGTGTGATGAGCACCCGGTTGACCGTCAGGCCCTTGATCTGCATGCCGAGGATGTTCGAGGCATGCTCGAACGCCTCGTCGGGGGTCTTGGCCAACTTGACGCCACCGGCCTTGCCGCGGCCGCCGGCCTTGACCTGTGCCTTGACGACGGTGACCCCGCCGAACTCCTCCGCGGCGGCCTTCGCGCCTTCGGCGGTCATGACGACCTTGCCGAGCGTCGTGGCTACGCCGTGCTTGGCGAACAGTTCCTTCGCCTGGTACTCCATCAAATCCACGGGGACGTCCAATCCATGAGTCTTGTGGGCAAACCGACTCTAGTGCGTCGCCCAGATCGGACCGATGCTGGGCCCGGACGGTGACACACATGGGGCATTCGGATTTGCTCGGTACAGACGGTCCTCTATCGTTATCGGGTTGTCTGTCGAAGTCGAGGGGAATACCCGCGTGGAAGCGCCTGCACACAGGCGGCGGTTGGACGTGCGCCAACCGCAGCGTTCTAGCGGGCGTCGTGCTGCCCCGCGCAAACGCCGCCGACGGCTCAACATCACCCCGGCCATGGTCGGAACGTTCGTGCTCGTCGTTGCCGGCATCGGCGCGACGGCGGCTTCCTCCCACACGGACGAGTCGGCGCTGGAGGCGTCCAAGTACCAGACGATCTCGGCCAACTACACCGGCAGCGACATCGATTCCGGCGCCAGCATCAACGTCCAGCAGGACTTCGACCGTCGCATCCTCGAGCGGCAGGCCAGGCAGCAGGTCGAGCAGCGCGAGGCCGCCCTGCAGACACTCCGCGACAAGGTCGAGCAGAGCCGCGACGAGCTGGCCAAGGGCCAGTGGGTCGTCCCGGTCGCCGGCTACCGGCTGACCGCCCGCTTCGGCCAAGGCGGCGGCCTCTGGTCCCGTGGCTATCACACCGGCCTCGACTTCGCCGGTCCCTCCGGTTCGACCATCGTCTCCGTCGCCCGCGGCGTCGTGAAGTCGGTGGGCTATCAGGGCGGCTACGGCAACCGGACGATCATCACCCTGCTGGACGGCACGGACGTCTGGTACTGCCACCAGAGCCGAATCGCCGTCTCCGCCGGCGAGCAGGTCGACCCGGGTCAGATCATCGGCTTCACCGGGTCCACCGGCAATGTCACCGGCCCACACCTGCATCTTGAGATCCACCCCGGCGGTGGCGCAGCGGTCGACCCCGAGCCCGTCCTCGCACAGCACAGCGTTCGCCCGTAAGCGCCGCGATGACCGAATTCGCCCCCACAGAATTCGCACTGTTCCGCGCCGACGGAGACGTGCTCGTCCCGCAGGACGTGGCCCGCAGCCTCTGGAAGCACGACCAGATGCACGGCGTGGCCACCAGCGGCGCGCTCGCCCGCGCCGCCGAACATGCCGTCATCGCCGCCGGCCATGCCGACCTGTGCCCATCCCGGTTCACCGTCGACCTCTTCCGCGCACCGACCATGGGCCCGTGCCATCTGACCGCGGAGGTCGTCCGCGAGGGCAGCCGGCTCATGCTCGTCGAGACGACCCTGTACCAGGAGAACGAGGCGCGGGCACGAGCGATCGCCTTGTTCCTCAGGCCGTCGGAGAACCCCGAAGGCCAGGTGTGGACTTCAGCGGACATCCCGCGACCACCCTCGCTGGACATTGCGCCCGTGACGGACCAGCCCCGCGTTCCGTTCTTCTTCAGCGACGACGTCGGATGGTCGCAGAACTTCGCCGAGCATCAGAACAGCGGTCGCAAGATGACCTGGCAGTCCCCCATCCCCGTCGTCGCCGGGGAGAAGACCACTCCGTTCCAGGGTCTCGCCGGCGCGGCAGACTCCACATCGATGGTCTGCAACTGGGGCGAGCAGGGCGTTCAGTACATCAACACCGACGTCAACCTGTCGATCTCTCGACTACCGGTCAGCCACGAGATCGGCCTTGCGGCGCTGACATGGCATGCGCATGACGGCATCGCCGTGGGCTCGGCCACCGTGTTCGACCGGGAGGGAGCGTTCGGCACCAGCATGGTCACGTCCCTTGCCAATGCACGCAGGTCGGTCGACTTCACCAAGTTCGACTTCGGTGACCCGGACGAGGATCAGAGCTTCTCGACCGGCGCGTAGCGCAACAGCAGTCGCTTGACCCCGGCCGAGCCGAAGTCGACGCTCGCCACCGTGCTGTCGCCGACGCCCTCGAGGGCGACCACGGTGCCGAGTCCGAAGCTGTCGTGCGACACCCGATCACCCGGTTCGAGGGAGATGGCACCCTTCTGTGCACGCTTGGCCACGTTTCCGGACCGGAACGTGGGCTGGGGCGTCGACGACGCCCGCCGTGTCCATTGCGTGGGCGCGGCCGCCTCGCGGCGCCACGTGATGAGGCCGGCCGGAATCTCCTCGAGGAAGCGGGAGGCAGGGTTGTACGACGGAGCGCCCCACGCCGATCGCGTGCTGGCGCGGCTGACGTAGAGCCGCTCGCGGGCGCGGGTGACGCCGACGTACGCGAGCCGACGCTCTTCGGCCAGTTCGTTCTTGTCGCCCAGTGAACGCATGTGCGGGAAGACACCGTCTTCGAGGCCGGTGAGGAAGACGACCGGGAACTCGAGCCCCTTGGCCGTGTGAAGCGTCATGAGCGTGACGACGCCGTCGCCCTCATCGGGGACCGAGTCGGCGTCAGCCACCAGAGCGACCTGTTCCAGGAACGCGGCGAGCGAACCGGGCGCCAGCGGCTCCTCCTCCTCGCCCGTCGCCGGCTCGATGGTGGCTGCGTTCGCGACGAACTCGTGCGCGACGGCGGCGAGCTCGGCGAGGTTCTCGATCCGCGACTCGTCTTGCGGGTCGTTGCTGTCCTCGAGCACCTTGAGGTACCCCGATCGTGCCAACGCCGCCTCGAGGACGACGTCGGCCGCCTCGCCGGACTCGGCGAGGGCGATGAGACCGGTGAGCATCTCGACGAACGCGCGGATGGCATTCAGCGACCGGGGTGCCAGGTCGTCGGCCTCGTCGGCGCGCTGCAGTGCCTCCCAGAAGCTGAGGTCGAGGCGCGAGGCCAGCCGCTCGACCGATGCCTGGGCCCGGTCGCCGATGCCACGCTTCGGCTCGTTGAGGATGCGGCGCATCGACACCGCGTCACGCGGGTTGACGAGCACCCGCAGGTAGGCCAGTGCGTCCTTGACTTCCTTGCGCTCGTAGAACCGGACGCCGCCGACGACCCGGTAGGGCAGGCCGACGCGGATGAACACTTCTTCGAACACTCGGCTCTGCGCGTTGGTGCGATAGAAGACCGCGACATCCGACGGCTTCGCCTCGCCCGCATCCGACAGCCGGTCGACCTCGTCGGCGACGAACTGCGCTTCGTCGCGTTCGTCGTCGCCGACATAGCCGACGATCAACTCGCCGTCGCCGGCCGCCGACCACAGGTTCTTCTCCGGCCGGCCGGTGTTGTTGGAGATCACCGCATTGGCGGCGCTCAGGATCGTCTGGGTGGAGCGGTAGTTCTGCTCGAGCCGGACCGTGTCCGCGTTCGGGAAGTCCTGTTCGAACTCCAGGATGTTGCGGATGTTGGCACCCCGGAAGGCGTAGATCGACTGGTCGGAGTCGCCGACGACCATGAGATCGGTCTCGTCGTCGCAGAGTTCGCGGATCAGGACGTACTGCGCGTGATTGGTGTCCTGGTACTCGTCGACGAGGACGTGCCGGAACCGCCGCCGGTAGGCCTCCTGGACGTCGGGGAACGCCTGCAGCAGGTGCACGGTGATCATGATGAGGTCGTCGAAATCCATGGCGTTGGCTGCCTTGAGCCGACGCTGGTAGTGGCCGTACGCCTCGGCGTACAGCTCCTCGGTCGGGTTGGCGGCCCGCGAGCCCGCGGCCTCGTGGTCGACGAGCTCGTTCTTCAGGTTCGACACCCAGTTGAGGACCGCCCGCGGGTTGACCTTCTTGGGGTCGAGATCCATGTCGCGGCACACCAGCGTCATGAGCCGACGCGAGTCGGCCGCGTCGTAGACGGTGAAGGACGAGGTGTAGCCGAAACGGGTCGCCTCACGGCGCAGGATGCGGACACACGCGGAGTGGAACGTGCTGACCCACATCATCCGGGCCGCTCCCCCGACGAGCTCGGCCACCCGCTCGCGCATCTCGGCGGCGGCCTTGTTGGTGAACGTGATGGCGAGGATCGAGCCGGGGTGTGCGCCGCGGGCGGCGATCAGCCAGGCAATCCGCCGGGTGAGGACGCGGGTCTTGCCCGACCCCGCACCGGCGACGACGAGGACCTGGCCGAGCGGATGCCCGACCGCCTCGGCCTGCGCGTCGTTGAGCCCTTCGAGCAGGGTCTCCGACCGGGGACGCCGGCGGTCTTCGGCCGGACGGGCCACGGTGTCCGTGACCGGGAAATCGAACGGGAGCGTCATCGTCGTCCCAGCCTATGCGGCCGGTCGGACGCTCCGCCCAGCGGTCAGACGGGGAGGTCGCCCACTTCGGCCCGGTCCGCGCCGAAGTGCCGATAGAGCGTCCGGGCGGCCACCCGGTCACCCCAGCGAATGAGCGCTTCGTGCCCCCACGGGGTCATTCCGATGACGCGATAGCGCAGGAAGTTGAGCGCGAAGACATACGTCGGCGCCCACGGCGGCCGAATCGGCAGCTCCAGGTCTCGCATGCTGCTCGGACCGAGCAACATGGTCAACATGCTCAGCAGTCGCTCGCGGGCCAGCCACCTGCTGATCGCCGGGAACCGCCGGAAATGCAGGCTGTCCTGCGCATCGACGATGGCATTGGCCAGTTGCGGACCGGCATCGGAGATGTCGTCCTGCACGAGCAGCACGTGGTAGTTGAGCCGGTGCTGTTCACGCTCGGTCTCGACCAGCCACTGCTCGTCGACGCCCATCAGCCAGCCGATGTACTTCCACAGGTGCATGTAGGCGCGCGAGTCCGCCCGGGTGATGCGCGCCCCCAGCGCACGGCATCCGATCAAGGGCACCCCGTTGAAAAGTCCGAGGGTGGCCGCCTGATCGGTCTGGTTGATCGGCATGCCCCAGCGTTCGACGTCCCAGCGCGAGGTGAAGCTCTCGTTCACGAGCGCATGCATCAGGCGCACATGAACGGCGACGGAATAACCTTCGCTGCCGCGCCGCAGCCCACCGGGCTGGCTCAGCGCGACTCCCCACTTCTGGGTTTCGCCGAGGCGCCGCATGGTGGAATCGCCGCTCAGTCCACCGGTGGCCACCAGGAGATCGGTCGGCCCGCCGAAGCGGTAGCCGCCGATCAGTGACAGCTGCAGCAGGATGTCGAGACTGTTCTGGCCCAGGAAGCGGAAGACCCGCGCGCCCTCTTCGATCAGGTCCCAGTCCACCCATTCCGGGATCGTCTCGACGACGTCGAAGAACTCGCGCAGCGCCGCCGGCGCATCCGGTACCGCGTCGATTCCCTCGGCCAGCGCCAACCTGAAGTCCGCCATCGTCACCCGGTTCGGATCGGTGGCCGGCAGCCGCATGGCCTTCGCCAGGCGGCCACCCAGGTCGTCGGTCTCCATGAACCCGCGACCGAGGCGTACCAACAGGTCCTCGTCGATCTCCCGGATGCGGGCGGCCAGCCGCAGCGGCCGGCCCAGCCTTGCCCCGCGCTCCTCGGCGGCGCGATAGCGCGTGGGGAACTCGTGCTCGGGCGTCCGGTCCGTGTCGATGGCCACACTCGTCATGAATCGAGCATGACACGAGCGATCACTCGCATACAATTCGCATATGAGGAAGGTCCCGCAGCAGCAACGGTCCCGCGAGATGGTCGAGCGCATCCTGACCGCCGGGCGCGACGTCGTGCTGCGCGACGGCTACGACGCTGCCTCGACGAACAGGATCGCCGCCGAGGCCGGCGTCAGTCCGGGCTCGCTCTATCAGTACTTCCCGGACAAGGAGGCCGTCCTGTCGGCCATCGTCGATCGCTACGTGGACGACGTCTCGAAACGAGTCACGGCTGCGTTGGCCGATCGGTTCGACGAAACCGGCCCCCAGATGGTCCGGGCCACCCTGAACGCACTCCTCGACGCGCTCGAGGAGAACACCGAACTGCTCCGCGTGGTGGCCGATGAGCTGCCGCGCAAGGAGAACAGCGCCCGGGCGTCGGCGCTCGAGCAACGCATCACCGACCTGCTGAGTGCCTACCTGGCCGCCCGACGGCCGCTGATGCGGCGCGACCTGACACCGTCGACCGCCGCCTGGATCGCCGTGCGCGCCATCGAGAATCTGGCGGTGCGCTACGTGCTCGAGCAGCCGCCCATCGATCGCGAGACGTTCGTCGGCGAACTCGAACGCCTCATGACGGCGTATCTGCCGGAAGCCTGATCCGGCTGATCAAGCGTTCTTGTTGGACTCGCGCCACTTGCGCTCGAACGGCAACCGCCAGCGGCGAGGCGCGATGAGCTCCTGGGCCCCGGCCGGACCGTAGGTCCCCGGCTCGTAGAACTGCAGCGCCGGCGGATTCTCCAGCAGCGGCGCCGCGACCTCCCAGAGCCGCTCGATGCCGGCTGCCGTCGTGAACAGCTTCCGCTTGGACCGCGTCGCGTCGTAGACCAGCCGCTCGTACGCCTCCAGTGCATCGTCGGCCTGACCCGTGTCCTGGAGGTCGAACTGCATGCTGAGCTTCTGCACGCGCATCCCCGGGCCGGGTCGCTTGCCGTAGTACGACAGCGACATCCTCGAGGTGTCCGCCAGATCGAAGGTGATGTGGTCCGGCCCGGCCAAGCCGATGCCCGAATGTTCCGGGAACATGCTCTTCGGCGGCTCCCGGAACGCGATCGAGATGATGCGCGCGCCCTCCGCCATCCGCTTTCCTGTACGAAGGTAGAAGGGGACGTCCGCCCACCGCCAGTTGTCGATCTCGGCGCGCAGGGCGACGAAGGTCTCGGCGTCCGAGTTCGGGTCGACACCCTCCTCGTCCCGGTAGCCGGCGTACTGGGCACGCACCACCTGCGAGACGTCGAGCGGCTGCATGGCCCGGAAGACCTTGTTCTTCTCCTCGCCGATGGCGCCGGAGTCGAGCGACGTCGGCGGCTCCATCGCCATGAAGGCCATGACCTGGAACAGGTGCGTGACGACCATGTCCTTGAAGGCACCGGTGTCCTCGTAGTACCCGGCGCGGCCCTCCAAACCGAGGGTCTCGGGGACGTCGATCTGGACGTGATCGATGAAGTTGCGGTTCCAGATCGGTTCGAACAAGCCGTTCGCGAACCGGAAGGCGAGGATGTTGAGCGCCGCCTCCTTCCCGAGGAAGTGGTCGATCCGGAAGATCTGCCGCTCGTCGAGGAAGTCGTGGATGGAGGCGTTGAGCGCCTGCGCCGACGCCAGGTCGGTGCCAAAGGGCTTCTCCATGATGACCTTGGCCCGTTCGATCAGGTCGGCCTGGTTCAGGATCTCGATGGTCGACAGCGCCGCCGCAGGCGGGACACTCAGATAGTGGAGCCGGCCCGGCTCGGCCCCGTGCGACGCGCGGAGCTCGGCCTCGTACTCGGCCGCCTGTTTGGCCAGTTCCTCCGGCCCCTCATTGACCGAGACGAACGCCATCCGCTGCAGGAAGTCGTTCAGCACCGTCTCGTCGATCGGTCGCTTGCTGAACTCGCGGATCGCCTTCTCGGCGAACTCACGGAAGCTCGCATCGTCGTACTGATGCCTTGACACCCCGATGAGCCGCGCGTCCTGGACGAGCCCCGACGCGAGCAGGTGAAGGATGCCGGGCAGCAACTTGCGCTTCGCCAGGTCACCGGTCGCGCCGAACAGGACGATGAGGTGCGGCTCGCTCATACCGGCAGGCTATCGGCGGAGCAGCTAAATCAGGCGTCGGTCAGATGCCCACCGTGTTAACTCGTGCCGGCTCGACAGCTGGAGCTTGCGCAGGACGCTGGAGACATGGGTCTCGACGGTCTTGATCGAGATGAACAGCTCCTTGGCGACCTCCTTGTAGGCGTAGCCGCGGGCGATGAGCCGCATCACCTCACGTTCGCGCTCGGTCAGCCGGTCGAGGTCCTCATCCACCTCGGCGATCTCAAAGGAGCCGGCGAACGCGTCAAGGACAAACCCGGCAAGCCGCGGCGAGAAGACCGCGTCGCCGCTCGACACGCGCTGGAGCGCGTCGACCAGCTCGGCCCCGGAGATGTTCTTGGTGACGTATCCACGGGCCCCCGCCCGGATCACGCCGATCACGTCCTCGGCAGCGTCGCTCACACTCAACGCCAGGAACGTGGTCGGGACGCGCGACCCGATGCGACGGAGCACCTCGAGGCCACCGCCGCCGGGCATGTGTACGTCGAGCAGGACCACATCAGGTTGGTGCGCCTCGATCGCGCGGACGGCCGAGTCGACGTCTTCGGCCTCGGCCACCACCTCCACGCCGCCCTTCTCCAGCTCGGCGCGCACCCCGGTGCGGAACATCGCGTGATCGTCAACGAGTACGACCTTCATGCATCCACCTCCCCCAACCCTGACATGGTCAACGTGATCTCTGTTCCGTCACCCGGAACGGACTGAACGTTCGCGGTGCCACCGTGCCGTTCCATCCGACCGACGATCGACGTCCGGATGCCCATCCGGTCATCGGCCACGGCGGCAGGGTCAAAGCCTCGGCCACGGTCCCGGACGTAGACGGCTGCCGTGCCGTCGGCGACCTCGGCATACACATCGACGCGACCAACGCCGGCATGCTTGGCGGCGTTGACCATGGCCTCGCGCGCTGACTTGGCCAGCGCCGCCACCTTGGCCGACGCCGGAGCATCACCCACCATCACCAGCTCGACCGGCACCCGATGGGCGCCTTCCACATCGTCGGCGGCAGCCCGCAGAAGCGCCGCGAGAGTGCCGGCGCGCGGGGCGTCACCGCCGTACAACCAGGCGCGGAGGTCGCGCTCTTGCCGACGGGCGAGCGTGGCCACGGCCGCGGGGTCGTCGGCGTTGCGCTGCAACAGCGCGAGCGTCTGCAACACCGAGTCGTGCAGGTGGGCGGCGACATCGGCCCGCTCCTGGGAACGCACCCGCTCCCGGCGCTCCCGGCTCAGATCGGCAAGAAGGGAGGCAACCCAGGGGCCGAGGATGAGCGCAGCCCCGATCAGAGCGATCGTGGTCGCGGAGGCGAGGTCGACCAGGGCGCTCCAGCCGCGCTCCTGGGTGACGAAGTACACCGCCGCGACGACGACGAGACCGAGACCGGCGGCGATGCGCACGGCGGCACTGACGCCGCTGGACTGCCGCACCCAGTCGGACAGCGACGCTTCGTCCAACTGGCGCCACACCACCACCACGCCGACGATGGCGGCGAGGATCGGCAGCAGGACGGCGGTGCTGACTCCGCGCCCGGTGACCTGAAGGAGCACGAGCACGCCGACACCGACCGCTGCGATGGCGGCCGTCTGCAGGATCTCCCGAGCACCGACGACGGCACCGCCCACGCGCAGACCACGGCGTTGCGCCGCCGCCAACCCGGGCGCGCGGTCCGGTTCGGTCAGCGGCATGAACCGCCACAGCAGCAAGTAGGCGATCAGCCCGGCGCCGTTGAACCAGGTCGCCACCACGAAACCGACCCGCACCCAGGCGACGTGCACGCCGAGATGGTCGGCGATGCCGGCCGCGACGCCACCCAGGATCCGCCGCTCGGCGGGACGCTCGGCACGTCGGTACGGAATGGGCATGTCCCAAGCCTCACACGCGCGCGTGTGCGCCACCAGCACCTTCAGGGTGCTCTCAGGGGCCATTGAGGGGCGTCCCCGATGGCTACGACAGCTCCAACCGAAGCACGATGGCGTCATGAACGACACGCCTGACGATCAGTTCGCCGCGCAGAACCTCCGCACCCTCAGCGACGTCCGCCGCACCGCCGACGATCGCATCGTCGCCGGCGTGTGCGCCGGCGTGGCCCGCCATCTGAACATCGACCCGATTCTCGTGCGCATCGCCGTGGTGGGCCTGACCTTCATCGGGCTGTCCGGGCTCATCCTCTACCTCGCCGCCTGGTTCCTGCTGCCCGAGGAAGGCACGGAGCGAAGCGTGGCGGCCGACTGGTTCAACCTGGATCAGAACGAGCCACAGGTACGCGCGATCGGCCTCTTCGGCGCCGCGGTGCTGGCCGTCGTCGCCGTCGTCGGTGACAGCGGCTGGGGCCTGTGGTGGATCGGCTGGTGGGTGCTCCCGGCAGCCTTCCTGTTCTGGCTGTTCGCTGTGCGTCCCCGGCAACGGCGGGAGGAGCTCCTGGCCGCATCGGCCGAGAATGCCGCGGGCGCCAAGCCAAGTGCCTGGTCCAGCGACCCGGAGGTTCTCAAGACCCAGGTCGACGCGTACACCGCAGCCAAGACCGCGCAGGTCCTGGAACGCAAGCGACAGCGGCAGGAGCGGCGACGCGAGTCGCGCGCGCTGTGGCGACTGACCCTGTCCCTCGTCGCCATCGCCATCGCAGTGACCTTGATCCTCGATCAGCAGGCCGACGTCACCGCCTCCGCCTACATCGCCGCCGCCCTCCTCGCCGTGGCTATCGGATGCCTGGTCGGCACACTCTGGGGCAACGCCGGCGGCCTGGTGGGTCTCGGACTTCTCCTGACCGTCGCTCTACTGCTGGCATCGGCTATGCCGAGCGGTCGAGTTGGCCAGCAGGTGCGCGAGCCGCAGACCCTGGCCGGTTTGCAGTCGTCCTACCGGCACGGCGTCGGACAGTTCGAACTCGACCTGTCCGGCTTCGACAAGCCGTCCCAACTTGCCGGCCGGACGATCCGCGTCGACGCCGGCGTCGGACAGACGATCGTCTACGTGCCCGAAAGCCTTCCGGTGAAGCTCGACGCCCAGCTGCGTGGCGGCGAGATCAGCGCGTTCGGCCGGCAATGGCGTGGTCGGGACAACGACGTCACAGCCACCGACGGTGACGGGCGCGCCCTGCACCTGGTGATCAATCAACGATTCGGAGACATGGAGGTGATCCGCCGATGAACCGCCACCCCTTCCGTTGGGAGGCCCTCGCCTTCGGGCTGCTGTTCCTGGCCGTGGTCGGAACGTGGACAGCGTGGAAGACCGGAGTCCTCGCCAGCGATCAACTGGCCTACGCGCCAGCCGGCACGCTCATCGTGCTCGGGGTCGCCGGCATCATCGCCAGCTTCGGCTCGCCCGGCCGCAAGCGGCCGGTGACTCCGGCCGGCCCGGACGACCTCGACAACGACGACGACCTCGACAAAGACACCGACGAGGAGCAGCTCGATGGCGAAGAAGCTCACCCGCAGTCGTGACGACCGCTGGATCGCCGGCATCTGCGGCGGTCTGGCGGAGTACACCGGGATCGACGCCACGCTGATCCGGGTCATCCTGCTGCTGGCGACGATCCTCGGCGCGGGCTCGCTCGTGTTGATCTACCTGATCTGCTGGCTGGTCATTCCCAAGGCCCCGGATGTCATCGGCGCCGACGTCACAAGTCCTGGCTGACCAGCCACTCCTCGAGCGCACCGCGGAACTCGGCCGCGTCGGCGTCGACCGTCAGGCCGTGAGTGGCGCCCTTGAGAACCCGCGTTGTCGTCGGGCCGCCATACAGCGGCTTCTGCAGCGGCAGGCGGGTGTAGTCGAACACCAGGTCCTTGTCGCCCATCATCAGCAGGACCGGCACCTTGATGCGGTTGACGCTGATTCCGCTGACGACCGCGGCCGGCACTGCGGACAGGAGGTCGCCACACGGGTTGAGGCTTCGACCGGTGTCCGCAAAGGGAAGGACGTCCGCCGGCGCCCGCGCCAGGAAGTTCTTGCGGTAGTCGGCCTGGTCACGGGTGAAGAAGGAGTAGCCCGGGGCGCCCTTCGCCGACGGCTTGCCACCAAGCGTGCACGCCGGTCCCCAGGACGTCGACGTCAGGACCGCCGAGAGGCTCAGGGCGGCGTCCGCGTACGAGAGCATCGCGACCGCGTCGACGTCACCGAAGGAGTAGGCCTCGACCTGGGCGATCGCGCCGCCGAGTGAATGACCCGCCAAGGCCACCCGTTCGAACCTCGGGCGCAGCTCGCCACCGTAGCTCCCGGCCCGCAGTTGCTGGACGATCTGATGGGCGATGGTCGCGTGCGTTCCGACGCAGCTCTTGTGCCCGGACGGGTGGTCGCTGGAGCCATAACCCAGGCGATCGATGGTGACGGACACATGCCCGCGCGTAGCCAGTTCCTCGGCATGGTTGAAACCGTCCACCGGGAGCTGCCAGAACCATTCGCCGAGCTCGAGCCCATGCAGGTAGAGGGTTCCCGCGGTCGTCCCGCCCCCTCCGAGCGCCGACGCCGGGCCGGTCAGATGGCCACGGACGGTGTAGGTCTTGCTGTCTCCGCCACACGGAACAGATGTCTTGTTGACGTTCTGGACGACGAAGGAGACCGGCTGGTTCACGATGTCGGCAGGTGCTTCCGCGGCAGCCGGTGTCGCGCCGATCAGGAGACAAACGACTGCAAAGGCAGCCCAACGCAATCTGTGCACCCACCGAATGTAGACCGGTGGCCACCGGGCAACACCGTGCAGAATGACCAAACCTACGGCCGCGATCCGGATGGAGGGCTAGCGCGCGGCGCGAGCGTTCCGAGCCGCGACGGCGGTGGTCGTCCAGTCGCTGAACAGCCCGTCGATCCCGGCGTCGAAGTAGGCGGCGTATTCCTGCTCCGGCGTGCACGCGACCGGCAGGAACGTGGCCTCGTCGCGCATGGTCCAGATGTGGACGTCGAGCCCGGCGCCATGTGATCGCTCGACCAGATCCGTCGGCCGGCCCAGCCGGCCCCGGCGGTTGCGCGGGATGACCAGGTCCTTGTGCGGGCCGATGGCGTCGGCGAAGGATGCGATGCCGTCGAGGTCCCCCAGTTCATCGCGCTGCTTGGGCGAGATGAGCCGCACGAGGAACAGGGGGCTCCGCGCATCGAAATCCCGCAGGTTGCCGGACTCGAACGACTGCACGATGACCGGGGCGTCCTCGGTGTTCAGACCCTGCCGCTCGAGAGCATCGATGAGGAGGTCGTTGAGATCCAGGCCGATTCCGGCGAAGTAACTCGGGTGCTTCGTCTCCACGTAGATTCCGACGGTTGAGCCCCGCCGGTCAGTCCCCTCCCGCGCGATCTGCACCACCTCGTCGAAGGTGAGGATCTCCTCCCCCGGCAACTCGGTGTTGTGCGGCCGAACGTCCGGAATCCGTTCGCGTGTGCGCAGCGTCTTCAGTTCGGCGAGGGTGAAGTCCTCAGTGAACCAGCCGGTGAGCGACGAACCGTCGATGGTCTTGGTCGTCCTGCGATCGGCGAACTCCGGATGATCGGCGACGTCGGTCGTTCCGCTGATCTCGTTCTCGTGTCGCACGACCAGCTGCCCGTCCTTCGTCGCGACGACGTCCGGCTCGATGTAGTCGGTCCCCTCGTCGATGGCGAGGTCGTAGGACGGTCGCGTGTGCTCGTGACGCAGTCCGGGGAAGCCACGGTGAGCGATCAGAAGAGGACGCGGAAGCTCGATCACGTGCCAACCATAGGATCACCACGTGCGCCCGTTCCTTCTGCTCGCCACGCGCGCCGAGGATGAGGCGGCCGATGAGGAGTACGCCGCGTTCCTGCGCTACGGCGGACTCGACGAACCGCAGCTCGAGCGCCGACGGCTGGAGCAGCGCCCTTTGGGCGACGTCGACCTCGATGCCTACAGCGGGCTGATTCTCGGCGGCAGCCCGTTCACCATCTCCGACGAGGAGAAGTCCGACGTCCAGCTTCGCGTCGAGACCGAGCTCCAGGACCTCACTCGACGCGCCTTGGCGCAGGACTTCCCCTTCCTTGGGGCCTGCTTCGGTATCGGCATCATCGGCTCCGTCGTGGGCGGGACCGTGGACGGCAGGTACGGCGAACCGGTGAGCGCTCCGGTCATCCGCGTCAACGACGCCGGAAGTGCGGACCCGCTGTTCGAGGTCATGCCGGCCGCGTTCAAGGCGTTCGTCGGACACAAGGAGGCCGTCCACGCCCTGCCGGACGATGCCGTCGTTCTCGCGTCCTCACAGGATTGCCCTGTCCAGGCCTTCCGGGTCGGGCGCAACGTGTATGCCACGCAGTTCCATCCCGAGCTCGACGTCGCCGGTATTCACGTCCGAATCGAGGCGTACAAGGAGCACGGGTACTTCCCGCCCCACGAGGCAGACAGCCTCAAGGCGATGGCCGAGGCCAGCGGCGTGGAGTTTCCCGGCCGGCTCGTCCGCCGGTTCGTCGAGCTCTACGGCTGACCGGGGGCCGACTCGGCCTGACGCACCTTCGGCGGCAGCAACCTTTCCAGCAGGTGCGCAACACTGACGGCTCCGATCAGCGTCGCCGTGGGCGAACTGTCCTCCACCACGGCCACGATCGGGCTGTGCTCCTTGGCCATGATCGCCGCGATCTCGATGCCGGTGTCGTCGGCCAGCACGACCGGAAGCGCGGATTTCTTCTTCGACAGGATGTCCTGCACGGTGCGGTCGGCAATGGCATCGCACAAGTGGTCCGAAGACTCTTCGTCCAGGACGCGCGCCAAAGCCGCGTCGTCCTGCACATAGGTCGGGATGATCCAGCGCAGGAGCTGCGATCCGGGCAGGATCGCCACCGGATGGTCGTGGTCGTCGACCACGAGCAGGCCGGGCAACTTGCCGTCCGCCAGCAGGAACGCGGCGTCGGTCGCCGGCGTACTCAACCTCACCGTCGGGTAAGGCTCGGCGAGATCACGGGCGAGCACAGGTCGACGTTAGCGCACGTTAGGATCGATGCGGAGTGCCGGGAAGTCTGGTCGGCGACGGTTTCACCGACCCACGGGAGTCCCTATGGCCTTGGCCGCCATCGTCATCTTCGTCGGTGCCTACGCGCTGTTGATCACCGAAAAGGTTCACCGGACCAAGGTGGCGCTCGGCGGCGCCGCGCTCATGCTCCTCCTGCACATCATGGACGCCGAAACGGCCTTCCACGACGTCCATGCGGGCATCGACTGGAATGTCATCTTCCTGCTCCTGGGGATGATGGTGATCGTCTCGATCATGCGTCTGACCGGAGTGTTCGAGTTCCTCGCCATCTGGGCGGCCAAGCGAGCCCGCGGCAAGCCCTACCGGCTCATGGTGATGCTGTGCATCATCACCGCCCTTGCGTCGGCACTGCTCGACAACGTCACGACGATCCTGCTGATCGCTCCGGTGACGTTCCTGGTGTGCGATCGGCTCGGACTGCGGGTGGCGCCCTTCCTCATCGCCGAAGTGCTGGTCTCCAACATCGGTGGGGCCGCAACCCTGGTGGGCGACCCGCCGAACATCATCATCGCCAGCCGGGCCGACCTGTCGTTCAACGACTTCCTCGTGCACATGGCACCGATCGCCCTGCTCCTGGTCGTGGTCTTCCTCGGGATGTGCAGGATCCTGTTCCGCAAGGACTTCGTCTTCGATCCCGAGCGCGCCGCCAGCGTCATGGCGCTGAACGAGCGTGAGGCGATCAACGACACCCGATTGCTCGTCCAGTCGCTCCTGGTCCTGGCGCTCGTTCTCGCCGCGTTCGTCCTTCACCCGGTGCTCCACTACGAACCGTCCGTCGTCGCGCTCCTCGGGGCGGGCCTGCTCGTCCTGGTGACGCGCGTCGAGATGGACGACGCGTTGCACGACGTCGAGTGGTCCACGCTGGTGTTCTTCGCCGGCCTCTTCATCATGGTCGGCGGACTGGTGGAGACCGGAGTCATCGGCAACCTGTCCCAGGCAGCGGTCGACTGGACAGACGGCCGCCTGGGCTTCGCGACCTACCTGCTGCTCGGCGGCTCCGCCGGCCTCTCCGCGATCGTCGACAACATCCCCTACGTCGCCACCATGAGCCCCATCGTCGCCGAGCTCGTGGCCGAGCACCCGGGCGAATCGGGTCAGGTTCTCTGGTGGGCTCTCGCGTTGGGCGCCGACCTCGGCGGCAACGCCACGGCCATCGGCGCCTCGGCGAACGTGGTGGCTCTCGGCATCGCCGAACGCAATGGCCAGCCGATCAGCTTCTGGGAGTTCACCAAGTACGGCCTGATCGTCACCGCCGTGACGATCGCGCTCTGCGTCCCGTACCTGACACTCCGCTACCTCTGACCGACCACACTCGGGACCGCAAGATTGATGGCCGCAATGCCGCGAAGCGGCCCAGCTCGGCTTAATGAGCCTGACGGCGCAGGGGCGCCGTCAGGAGTGAGCGACCCGCAGGGTCGCGACTCATTCCCATTCGATCGTGCCCGGCGGCTTGCTGGTGATGTCCAGCACGACCCGGTTGACGTCCGGCACCTCGTTGGTGATGCGCGTCGAGATGCGTTCCAGCACCTCGTACGGCAGCCGACTCCAGTCGGCAGTCATCGCGTCCTCGCTGGAGACCGGCCGCAGGACGATCGGGTGGCCGTAGGTGCGCCCGTCGCCCTGGACGCCGACTGAGCGGACGTCGGCCAGCAGGACGACCGGGAACTGCCAGATCTGGTCGTCGAGCCCGGCTGCGGTGGTCTCTTCCCGCACGACGGCATCGGCCGCACGCAGGATGTCCAGGCGCTTGCGGTCGACCGCGCCCACGATGCGGATCGCGAGGCCGGGCCCGGGGAACGGGTGTCGGCCGACGATCGCCTCCGGGATTCCGAGCTGGCGACCGACGTCACGGACTTCGTCCTTGAACAGGGTGCGCAGGGGCTCGATGAGCGAAAACGCGAGGTCGTCCGGCAGGCCTCCGACGTTGTGGTGACTCTTGATGTTCGCAGCACCCTCGCCGCCACCGGATTCGACGACGTCCGGGTAGAGCGTGCCCTGGACGAGGAACCTGACCGGCGGGCCCGGCGTGGCGAGAATCTCGCGTTCGGCCTGCTCGAAGGTGCGAATGAACTCCCGCCCGATGATCTTGCGCTTCTCCTCCGGATCGGTCACGCCGTCCAGGAAGCCGAGGAACTGGTCGCTGGCGTCGACCACCTTCAGGTTGACCCCAGTGGCGGCAACGAAGTCCTGTTCGACCTGCTCGGCCTCACCCTGGCGCAGCAGCCCGTGGTCGACGAAGACGCAGGTCAGCTGGTCGCCGATGGCGCGCTGGACCAATGCAGCCGCCACGGCCGAGTCCACGCCGCCGGACAGCCCGCAGATGACGCGGGCGTCGCCGACCTGTTCTCGAATTCGGCCGACCTGCTCCTCGACGATGTTGGCGCTCGTCCACGTCGGCTCGATGCCGGCGATGTCGTACAGGAAGTGCTCGAGCACGCGTTGGCCGTGTTCGGTGTGCAGCACCTCCGGGTGCCACTGGACGCCGGCAACGCGACGACCGACGTCCTCGAACGCGGCGACGGGCGTGACGTCGGTGGAGGCCAGGACGAGCGCGCCGTCCGGCGCGGCCGTGACCGAGTCGCCGTGCGACATCCACACCCGATGCTCGGCCGGCAAGCCGGCCAGCAGCACGCCGGGCGCCGACACCGCGACGCCGGTCCGGCCGTATTCGCGCGAGCCGGTGGCCGACACGGTGCCGCCGAGACCCTGCGCCATCAGCTGGAAGCCGTAACAGATGCCGAAGAGCGGCACACCCGAGCCGTAGACCGCGGTGTCCATCGTCGGGGCACCCGGTTCGTACACGCTCGACGGGCCGCCGGAGAATATGATCGCCGCCGGTTGCTTGGCCAGCATCTCGGCCACCGGCATGGTGTGCGGGACAATCTCGGAGTACACCCGCGCCTCACGGACCCGCCGCGCGATCAACTGCGCGTACTGCGCTCCGAAGTCGACAACGAGGACGGTCGCGTGCGGTCGGTTCACGGGTTGATCGTATTGCCTCGAGAAATTTCTCGATCGACCCGTAACCCCCGTTCTCACCTACTCGTTCAACCGTGTAGATCCAACAAACTCCCTCCCGTTGGAACGCGCGCCGTGCAAACCACGGCGCACCAGAAGCACAGAAACCCGACCCGTGAGCTCCCTCCAGGTCGGGTTTCTGTCTTGGTGTCTCCGGCACTCACGCCGGCCATCGGTCGATTCTGGGACGCATCTTTAGACATTCATGCGGTCGGAACGGCCACGAACTGTCGTTTAGACCGCAATAGCCGCCTCAACGACAGTTCTCACTGCAGAGAAACCCGGTCCGGTCAGACGACAGGCAGGCGGTAGGCCGCGGGAGCGTCGTCCGGGACGATGGGCGACTTCGGCGCCACCGGGGTGATTCGGCGGTAGGCCTGTCCCAACTCCGGACGCGGGTCCAGTTCGCCCCGGTTCGGCCACAGGCTGATCGCCCGCTCCGCCTGGGCCGAGATGGTCAACGACGGGTTGACGCCGAGGTTCGCGCTGATCGCGGCACCGTCGACGACGTGTAGTCCGGGGTGCCCATAGACCCGGTGGTACGGATCGATGACGCCGGTCTCGGCGCTGTCACCGATAACCGCACCACCCATGAAGTGCGCGGTCATCGGGATGCCGAACGGCTCGCCGATGGTCCCGCCGGCCAACGCCTTGCCCTTGCCGCCCATTGCCCCGGCCATCCGCTGGACCGCCTCGTGGCCCTCGGGGATGTAGTCGGGGTTCTTGCCGCCGTGCCCCTGCTTGGACGTGATGCTCTTGCCACCGAGCCGCCACCACTTGCGCCTGACGAAGGTGGTGATGGAGTTGTCATGCGTCTGCATGACCAGCGCGATGACGGTCTTCTCCGACCAGTGGAACGGGTCCCACACCTTGAATACGTTGCCGCGCAGCTGCACGAACATCCGTCCCATCTCCTTGACCCAACGCCAGACGCGGCTGCCGGGCAGGTCACCGGGAACCAGGGCACCGATGAGCACCGACATGGCATTGGAGCCGCGGCCGTACCGCACCGGCTCGATGTGGGTGTGGTCGTTCGGGTGGAACGACGAGGTGATCGCGACGCCCTCGGTGTAGTCGACGTCCCGATTCAGGGCGATGGAGCCGAGCAGCGCCTCCGAGTTCGTGCGGGTGAGCAGACCGAGCCGATCGGAGATGTTCGGCAGGACGCCCTCGTCCTTCATCCGGTGCAGGAGCTTGTGCGTGCCCATCGTGGCTGCGGCGAAAACCACCTGCTCGGCCGTGAACGTGCGGTGCCCGCGCCGCAACTTGCCGTTCGTGCGACGCGTCTCGACCGCGTACCCGCCCCCGGCGAGCGGCCGGACCTTCGTCGCCGTCGTCAGCGGGAAGACCTCGGCGCCGTTCTTCTCGGCGAGGTACAGGTAGTTCTTGACCAGTGTGTTCTTGGCGTTGTGCCGGCATCCGGTCATGCATTCGCCGCAGTGCATGCAGGCGTTGCGGTCGGGGCCGACGCCGCCGAAGAACGGGTCACCGACGTTCGCGCCGGGCTCGTCACCGAAGACGACACCGACCGGGGTGTGGTGGAAGGTGCCACCCACCCCCATCTCGTCAGCGACCTGCTTGATGATGCGGTCTGCCGGCGTCTCGCGCGGATAGATCGTGACGCCGAACATCCGCTTCGCCTGGTCGTAGTACGGCGCGAGCTCGGACTTCCAGTCGGTGATGTGTCCCCACTGCCGATCCTGGTAGAACGCGTCCAGCGGCTCGTACAGGGTGTTGGCATAGACCAGTGACCCGCCGCCGACACCTGCGCCCGACAGGATCAGCGAGTCCTTGAGGACGTTCACCCGCTGGATGCCGTACATCCCGAGCGGCGGGAACCAGACGAACTTGCGCAACCGCCAGGACGTCTTGGCGAAGTCCTCATCGCGGTATCGCGGGCCGGCCTCGAGGACGGCGACCTTGTAGCCCTTCTCGGTCAGCCGGAGGGTGGAGACGCTCCCGCCGAAGCCGGAGCCGATGACGACGACGTCATAGTCGAAAACAGTCTCAGTCATGGGTCAGGCCCTCGGGGTGCGACGGACGAGCTTGAAGGCGGCGGTGAACAGCTTGCTTCGGGTGCTGAACGGGATGGACTCCGGGCCCATGGTCGGCATCAGTCGCTGCACGGCGACAGACTGCGGTTCGGTGTAACGCAGGATGCCCTCAGCGCCTTGGCGGCGGCCCGAGCCGGACTTGCGCATGCCGCCCATGGGGGCATCGATGCTGCCGAAGCTGGCCATGAATCCGTCGTTGATGTTGACGGTGCCGGCCTTGATGTGTGGCGCAATGCGCCTGGCGGTCCGGGTCGGCCCCCAGATGCTCGCATTGAGACCGTATTCACCGCTGTTGGCGAGCCGGACGGCGTCGTCGACGTCGGTGTAGGGGTAGAGGGACACCACCGGCCCGAAGGTCTCGTTCTCACACACTTCGGCGGCCTCCGTCACGCCCTCCAGGATCGTCGGTTCGTGGAAGAACGGCCCAAGGTCGGGCCGTGGCTTGCCGCCGGCGACGATCGTCGCGCCATTGGCCACGGCATCCTCGATGTGCTTGACGACACCCTCCAACTGCGCGGCTGACACCAGCGAGCCCATGTCGGCGTCCCACTCAAAGGACGGGCCGAGGGCGACGGCGTCGGCGTTGCGGGCAAACGCCTTCTTGAAGTCGTCGTAGAGCGAGGTGTGGACGTACATCCGCTCGATGGACACGCAGGTCTGGCCGGCCCCGTGGAAGCAGGCGTGGATCGCGCCGGCCGCGGCCTTCTCCACGTCGGCGCCGGGCAGGACGATCATCGGGTTCTTTCCGCCGAGTTCGAGCGATGCCGTGATCAGCCTGTCAGCGGCCTGCTTGGCCACGCCGATGCCGGTGGCCGTCGATCCGGTGAAGCAGATGTAGTCGGCCTGATCGATGATCGCCGCGCCGACGACTGACCCGGAGCCGGAGACGACCTGCCAGATGTCGTCGGGCAGGCCGGCGGCACGCAGCAGCTCGACCGCGGCGAGGGTGGTCAGCGGGCTCTGGCTGTCCGGCTTGTGCACCACCGCGTTGCCGGCGGCGACGGCGGCGAGGCCGTCCGGAATCGCCATCGTCAGGGGGTAGTTCCAGGGGCTGATGATCCCGACGACACCCTTGGGCACGTGGTTCACCCGGACCGAGACGAGCCCGGGCACCATGCCGCTTCTTGCCTGTGGCTTCAGTTGCCGACGCATTCGGCGCGCATAGAAGCGGGCCGTCATGGCCGTGTGCAGCACCTCGACAAAGGCGTCGCGGCGGCTCTTGCCGCCCTCGACCTGGATGAGGTCCATCAGCTCGTCCTGATGGGACAGAACCAGGTCGTGGAACTTCAGCAGCACTCGCTTGCGCTCACGCAGCGGGGTCTGCGCCCACCGCTCCTGCGCGACATGTGCCGCCGAGAACGCGGCGTCAACATCGTCGAGCGAGGACGCGGGGATCTCCGCAATCGGCTCGTCGGTGAAGGGGGCCTTGAGCGTGCGGGCGTCACCGGACGTGGACCGGATGAGCGCCGTCAGCGCGGCGACGCGGGCAGGGGCCACGCGGGCGGCAACAGACATACCGCCACGATACCGCGGGTATCTCGACGTGTCCCCCGGCCGACTAGAGCTGGCTGTCCATCCAGCTGAACCGATTGAGGAGCCAGTACTTCACGTACTTGACCTCGTCGTCGTAGCTCGAACCCTTGGGCCGGTACAGCTTGGCCGACCCGGCCCAGCGGCGGCGGTCGTTGGCCGCTCCCCAGCCGATTTCGGCCTTGTTCTGGTCGACGTCATACTTCGCCGCCCTCCAGAACTCGTCGCGGAGGATGTTGTTCCAGCGGTAGGTCAGGTCCTTCCGGAACAACGGCACCTTCCACAGCTGGACGAACCAGTGGGTGTGGAACGTCACCCGGTTGTCCTTGCCGACGCCGGTGCCGTTCGCCTGCCAGCCGCGGTACGACCTGGTGAACGCAGTGCCGGGGTTCGTCGGATCGACGTTGCCGATGCTCTTGTCGAAGTCCCACAAGGGACCGAAGTGCAGCTTCCGGTCGCGCAGCTTGCTGACGGACGTCTGAGCGGCGGTGTCCCACGTGAAGTACTTGCTGCGCCAGAAGTCCGAATCGATGTCCTTGAAGTACTCGACCGCGAGATGGAAGTCGGCCGCCGAATTCCGGTCGATGTGCTGGTAGTAGTAGTTCCGCTTGCTGGAGCTGTAGAGGTAGGACTCGACACCGGCCAGCTTGTTCTTGATCGCGGAGAGCTTGCCGGACGTGATGCCCTCGGAGCCACCGAGGCTGTCCGGTTCCTTGAAGGCGAAGACCAGGCCACCGAGCGACGTCTTGAAGCCCTTCCGCGGATCCGACACGGTGTCCATGTCGACTTCCATGATCATGCCGGTG
>DATEDT010000002.1:0-3677 GCA_035281505.1 Aeromicrobium sp.
AGGTTCTGGGGGGTACTTGCGCGGGGTGCGCAGCAGTGCGATGAAGAGCCACCAGATGCCGATGGCGAACAGGATGAAGAGGGTCATGCGGATCTGGTCGCGACCAGGGAACTCGCGGCCGAAGATCTGCGTGGCGAGCCCCAGATTGATGAGCCCCATGTTTGCGAGCGCCTTGACCATCAAAGCCCGGCCCGGTTCGGTCACGTACCACGGTCGCGTCATGTAGACCAGGACGTATCCGTTTGCGGGGACAGCGCAGATAGTGAGCAGGATCAGAATGCTCAGGTCGTGCTCGGTCACGACTTCCCTCCCATGGCGGCGCGGATCGCTTCCGCGAAGCCGTTGCGGGCGCTCAGTGCCCGTGCGTGCCCGGCCACCTCTTTGACCTTGGGCCAGTCCTTCTCCGCTGCGGCTTTCGCCTGGGCGGCTTGCTGCTTGGCCTTCTCCAGCTGCTCGGCGTCAGGCTTCTTGCGCTGCCAGGGAAACCTCATGGCTTCGCCTCCGGGTGTACCCCCGCTGCCTTCGTGGTTGCCTCGATGAAGTGGATCGAGGTGCGCATGGCGTCTAGCAGTTCTCGCTTCTGGGAGCGTTCGTCCTGGTTGGCGAGCAGGGCCTTCTCGGCTGTGGCTTTCCAATCGTCCCGCTCCTTCTGCGTGTCCCTGAGCTGACGCAGGGGGACGAGCCGGCCGGTGAGGATCATCAGAACGATGAAGGCGATCAGCGCACTTTGACTGATGTCCAGGATCGGGAGGCCGTCGATCATCAGTCAGCCCGTGAACGAGGAGTAGAGCGTGTTGACCTGCGTGCTGGTCACGACGCTCGGCACGAAGATGAGCTCGTCGTAGTTGCCCGAGAGGTAGTTGCCGGCGCCGGAGCGGGCGAACCGGATCACGCTGCTGTTGCTCATCGTGGCGGCATTGGTGAAGGTCGACTTCAGCGTGCTGCCGAGGTAGAACTTCTGCTCGTTGTTCACCAGCGTCAGGGTGCACATGTGGGCCGCGCTGTCGAGCAGATCGCCACGGGCGCAAAGTGCGTCAGTCCGGGTTGTGCCGGATAGGGCGGCGAGGATTAGGTCAGTGGCCGTGACCCGGACGGCGAGGTGGTTGACGGAGATGGTCCGGAAGACCTCGCCGTTACCTGCGACGTCGCTCGTGCTGCCCTTGTAGACCCAGATGACCGTGAAGCCCGTGGAGAAGTCGTAGGCGATGGTTCCGGTGTCGATCTGTGCGCCGCTGGCGCTGATTTTGCTCTTGCCGCTCGCGTCACTCGGTACAAGGCTCGGCTGGTTGTGCGTGATGTTCGACGCCGCCGTGACGCCGTTCGATCCGACCGCCGCGACGAGCGTCGTGCCGCTGGCCTCGTCCATCTTGTACCAGGCCGACGGGCTGAGCGCGGCCACGGCGTCGTTCCACGAGGCAGGGCCGCCCCCGCTGGCGACGTAGTGGGAGGCGATCGCGCCGAAAGGACTCACTACGCAGCCAGCCTGCCAACAGCGAGCCACGTGTCAGTGGCGGTCTTCACCAGCGCGTAGGAGCCGTACTGCGCAGCGATCTTCAGGCCCGGTGTGCCGTTGATGGTAACGCCCGAACCGGGGGTCAGGGTGACCTGGCCGGCGCCCAACTGCGCGCCCTCGATGACGGTGCCGACAGGGAAGGCGACTGATGAGTTCGGCGGGACGGTGAGCGTCGATGCCGAGGCGTTCGACATAGTGACGAACTTCCCGGCGTCCGCCAGGACCAGTGTGTATGAAGTGCCGGTCTGCGCGTTGATCTGCGCGGGAATGGCGTCGAGATCTGCCCGGACCTGGGTCGGCGTGCGGGACGCCCACGCGCTGCTCTTGGCCTGCATGAAGTTGTCGGTGGTCGCGGTCAGCCCCGCGATGGTCGTCAGGTCCGAATCGAGCGGCTGCTGCTGCACGTTGTCGACGTTGCCGAGGCCGACGTCGCCCTTGACCAAGGCTAGGTCAGTCTTGACCTGCGCCATGGTGCGGTTCGTCCACGCGCCCGCCTTGCGCTGGATCACGTCGTCATTGCTCGGAGAGAGTCCGGCGATCGCGGTCAGGTCCGCGTCGCCCGCCTGCTTCTCTGTGTCGAGCTCGGCGATGGCCGCCTGCACGTCCGTCGCCGCGATGTTGCCGATAGCGCTGAACGAGATGGCCGAGGCGTCGTGCGCATCCGAAGTGTCGTCGAGGTGCGCCTGCAGCGAGAGGTTGTCCACGCTGCCCAGGCCGACGTCGCTTTTCGTGAGCGCCAGGTCCGTCTTGAACTGCGCTGGGGTGCGGTTGACGAAGACGCCGGCCTTCTGCTGCAGGATGTCGTCGTTCTGCGGAGAGGTCAGGTCGACGTCGGCCAGGCCCTCAAGGTCGGTCGCGCCGCCACCGCTAGCCTCGGAGACGACCTCCTCGAGCGCGGCCTGCACGTTCGTCGCGGCGATACTGCCGAAGGGAACGACGGAGATCGCACTGGCGTCGTGCGCGTCGGTCGTGTCGTTCAGGTGCGCGTCAAGCTCGGCCTGCGTTGCCATGTCGGCCGCAAACGACGGGTTCGGGTACGTGCCAGCGAGAACCCCGCCCGCCGTGTCGCCGTCGCGGACCTGCCCGGCCTCGGACGCGCTGATCGCTGCCGTGACCTCGGTGTCGCGTGCGATGGTCGATGCGATCCGCGCGTCGGCCACCGTACCCGAGGTGAGGTTGTCGGCGTTGCGCGCCAGGGTCGCCTCGGCTGCGAGAGCGGCAGCCGCCGTTGCTTCGGCTGCAGCCTGCGCGGCGTTCGCCTTCGTGGTCGCGTCGGCCGCCGCAGCAGCCTCAGCGGCTGCCAACTGCGCATCGGTAGCGAGCTCGACCGGGGTGCCGTCGACCGTGACCGTCCCGTCGGCGTCGACCGTGACCGTGGAGCCACCACCGGGGCCGCCCGTCTGATCGACCCATTCCGTGTCGTAGTCGGTGCCCGACGCCTTCGCGAGCACCTGCCCCTCAGTGCCGCCGGCGGGTACCCCCTCGCCGTCGACACCATCCTGCGCAGGAGCCCCCTGGCTGACCGTGATCGTGTAGCCGAGGTTGTCGACCTCGACCTCGGTGCCCTCGTAGGTCGTGACAGTCACGTCAGGCATCGGAGGCGTCTCCGCTCACTGGGACGCGCGCGTACTGCCAGGTCTGCACCGCGCCGTCGCCGTCGGTGGACTGCAGGTCCCAGTAGACGACCGGCTTCTCGTCGGGGTCGGTCTGGCCGGGGAGCAGATCGGCTTGCGCTGCGGTCAGCGTCTCGACCATGACTCCCGTCGTGGGGTCGGCGTCGATGACGCACGTCGCGGTCGCGATGACGGTGCCGCGGTCGAGGTCGTCGCGGAACTGGCTGAGGAAGGCGTAGCCCGTGAGGTCGATCGGGTCGCCCGTCTCGGTGTCAGTGAAGACGTGCGTCCAGACCCGCGTGTCACCACGCCAGAGCTTGCGCGTGACCTTGGCGGGCAGCGGTTCAGCCACGGGTCCTCCTAGTAGAAAGTGCCACCGGATACCCGGTTGGTCGCTTGCATGGATCGCGGGCCGACAAGGTTCGGCGCAGTGGACGTACCCCGGCCATCTCGCCGCGGGTGAACGCGGAGGATCGGCGGGGCTGCCGAGCCGATGGGCCGCAGGATCGTTCCCTCATAGAGGTAGCGATAGAGAGGCTGCTCAACGGTGT
>DATEDT010000003.1:0-7036 GCA_035281505.1 Aeromicrobium sp.
GCCGAGGCCGAGAAGCAGTCGCTCGACTACTTCATCAGCGGCATGGTCTACGACGACGGCGTCATCGATCCTCGAGACACCCGGTCCATCCTCGGCATCTGCCTGTCCACCATTCACACCGCGCCAGTCCACGGCGCCGAGGGATTCGGGGTCTTCCGGCTATGAGTATCCGTTCCATCCTGGTGGCCAACCGCGGCGAGATCGCGCGGCGGGTCTTCCGCACTGCGCGTGAGCTCGGCATCGCCACTGTTGCCGTCCACTCCGACGCCGATGCGCGAGCTCCGTTCGTCCGCGAAGCCGACCGCGCGGTGCACCTGCCGGGCAATTCGCCGGCCGAGACCTACCTTCGGGGGGACCTCGTCATCGCGGCCGCGAAGTCGGCCGGCGCGGACGCCATCCATCCCGGGTACGGCTTCCTGTCGGAGAATGCCGACTTCGCGCGCTCCGTGGCGGCCGCCGGCCTGACCTGGATCGGCCCGAAGCCGGACACGATCACCGCGATGGGCTCGAAGATCGAGGCCAAGAAGCTGATGAAGGCCGCCGGTGTCCCGATCCTCGAGGTCGATCCGGACAACGTGGCGGCCGGCGATTTCCCGCTGCTCGTCAAGGCGTCCGCCGGCGGGGGTGGCCGCGGCATGCGGGTCGTCGAGCAAGCGGCTGACCTGCAGGCCGAACTGGACAAGGCCTCGGCCGAAGCGGCTTCGGCGTTCGGTGACGGAACCGTGTTCGTCGAGCCGTACCTGCCGACCGCACGCCACGTGGAGGTGCAGGTGCTCGCCGACACCCATGACACGGTGTGGATCCTCGGCGACCGTGACTGTTCGATTCAACGCCGGCACCAGAAGGTGGTCGAAGAGGCACCGGCGCCCGGCCTGTCGGAGGCGACCCGCAAGACACTGCACGATGCAGCCCGGGCCGCCGCGCAAGCCGTCAGCTATGTCGGTGCCGGCACCGTGGAGTTCCTCGTACAGGACGACAAGGTCTTCTTCCTGGAGATGAACACCCGGCTCCAGGTCGAGCATCCGGTCACCGAGGAGATCTTCGGCGTCGACCTGGTGGCACTGCAGATCGCGGTCGCCGAGGGCGCAGAACTCGGCGACGAGCCAACGCGGATCGACGGCCACGCCATCGAGGTCCGGCTCTACGCCGAGGATCCGGCGGCCGACTACGCGCCGCAGACCGGCACGCTGCGGACGTTCGACATCCCGACGTCGGTGGTTGGGGCGGGAGGCCGGCGGCCGACCCTCGGAACCACCATTCGCGTCGACTCCGCGGTTGAGTCCGGCTCCGAGGTCGGGATTCACTACGACGCGATGATCGCGAAGGTGATCGCCCATGGTCCGGATCGGGCGACGGCCATTCGTGCCCTGGACGGTGCGCTGCGTCGCGCCCGGATCCATGGACTCATCACGAACCGGTCGCTGTTGCGCGCAATCCTGACCGACGCCGAGTTCGAGGCCGGCCGGGTCCACACCGCACTCCTCAACGATCGCATCGATGCGTGGACCGCGTCGGTCGCCGACCCGTCGTCGGCTGCGGTTGCCGCCGCCGTTGCCTCGGCCGTGCACGCCGCGCAGACGTCACCGGTGCTCAGCCGGATCCCGACGGGCTACCGCAACCTGCCTTCCCAACCGCGGGTGCGGACGTTCACGCTCGAGGGGCGGGACGACGAACTCGCCGTCTCGTATGTGAACCGGCGCGGCGCCTTCATCGTCGAGGGGCACTCCGTGGTCGAGGCGGGAATGCGAAGCGTGACCCTCGAGACCACTGCCGGGGTCCGCTCGAGGTATGACGTCACGATCAGCGCGACCGCTGTGGACGTCGACGGGCCCGAGGGGTCGTTCTCGTTCGTGCCCGTTCCGCGGTTCATCGATCCGGCCGACGTCGTCGCCGAGGGATCGCTCCTCGCGCCCATGCCGGCCGCGGTCACCCAGGTGGCCGTCGAGGCAGGCCAAACCGTGCAGAAGGGCGACGTCATCGTCGTCCTGGAAGCCATGAAGATGCAGCACACCATCACGGCACCGTCGGACGGTGTCGTCGCCGAGCTCGACGTGAGCGTCGGCCAGCAGGTCGAATCCGGCGCGGTCCTTGCCGTGATCGAGACAGCCGAATCCCAAGGAGAATCCGCATGACCAACAACTTCACCGAGTCCGACGAACGGCTCGCCCTGCGCAAAGCGGTACTGGAGTTCGGCCGGAGCTTTGGCCCGGAGTACTACCTCTCGGCGGCTCGGGAGGGACGCAAGACCACCGAGCTGTGGGACGCGGCGGCCAAGAACGGCTACGTCGGCGTCAACATCCCGGAGGAGTACGGCGGAGGTGGTGGAGAGCTGGGTGATCTCGCCGCGGTCCTGGAGGAACTGGCGGCGGCCGGGGCGCCGCTGCTGATGTTGGTCGTCTCACCGGCGATCGTCGGCACAGTCATCAGCGAGTTCGGCACCGACGACCAGAAGCAGCGCTGGCTGCCGGGAGTGGCTGACGGGTCGGCGCGCTATGCCTTCGCCATCACCGAGCCTGATGCCGGCTCGAACTCGCACAAGATCATCACCACGGCCTACCGCACCGATGACGGGGGTTGGCGCCTGACCGGCAACAAGACCTACATCTCCGGTGTCGATGAGGCCAGCCACATTCTCGTGGTGGCCCGCACCGAGGACGCGAAGTCCGGCAATCTCAAGCCGGCCCTGTTCATGGTCCCGACCGACGCCGCGGGTCTTGAGCGGAACGAGATCGACATGGGCATCGTGTTGCCGGAGAAGCAGTTCACCCTCTTCTTCGACGACGTTCTGCTGCCCCACGATGCGCTGGTCGGCAGTGAGGACGCCGCCATCGCCCAGCTGTTCGCCGGCTTGATCCCGGAGCGGATCATGGGGGCCTCGATTGCGCTCGGTGGAGCGCGGCTCGCCGTGGAGAAGGCGGTCGCCTACGCCAAGACGCGCAAGGTCTTCAACGACACCCCGATCGGTGCCCACCAGGCCATCGCACACCCGTTGGCCGAGATCCACATGGAACTGGAGGCGGCCCGGCTGATGACGCAGAAGGCCGCTGCGCTGCTCGCCGCCGGCGACCACATGGGAGCCGGTGAAGCGGCGAACATCGCCAAGTACCTCGCCGCCGAGGTGTCGATCAAGGCGGTGGACCAGGCGGTCCAGACGCACGGTGGCAATGGACTGGCGCGCGAGTACGGGCTAGTAGACATGGTCACGTCGGCTCGGCTGGGACGCATTGCTCCGGTGAGCCGCGAGATGGTGCTGAACTTCGTGGCACAGTTCAGCCTCGGCTTGCCGAAGTCCTACTGATCGAGGAGAACCCCACATGTCGGAACTGGTGCACCTGGAGATCGGCGACGAGGTCGCGACGATCACGCTGGACAGCCCACACAACCGCAATGCCCTGTCGCGCCAGCTGGTGACCGAGCTGGTTGCACATCTGGAGTCCGCTGCGGCGTCCGCGGACGCGAAGGTGGTGTTGCTGCGCTCGGCCGGCCGCGTCTTCTGCTCCGGCGCAGACCTGACCGAGGTCGCCGGCGCCGGCTCGGCCGACGAGGGCGTCAAGGCGATCGTTCAGCTGCAGCGCTTGATCGCGACGCTGCCCAAGCCCGTCGTCGTCGAACTTCGGGGACCTGTCCGGGCCGGTGGGCTCGGCATTGTCGGAGCGGCCGACATCGTCGTTGCGGAGGCCTCGGTCAGCTTCGCGCTGACCGAGGTGCGGCTGGCGCTGGCGCCGTCGGTGATCTCGCTGTCCCTCCTCACGCGTTTCACGTCGCGCGCGGCAGCCGACCTGTTCTTGACCGGCCGCACCTTCGATGCCGCGGAGGCGGCCTCGGCCGGCCTCGTCACGCGGGTCGTGCCGGAGGATGGCTGGCTGGAGGCCGAGATCACTGCCGTGCTCGATGACCTGCGCGCCGGCCATCCGCAGGGACATCGGGAGACCAAGTGGCTGCTGAACCACGATCTGGTGGCGCGGATCGATGCGTTGGGCGACGAGGTGGCTGCTCAGTCCGCACGCCTGTTCGGCAGCGATGAGGCCCGCGAGGCGATCACGGCGTTCCTGACCAAGAAGTAGTCACTTTCCGCTGGAATCCCGGCGAGAACAGGTGAATTACACGCGTGAAATTTTGTGACTGTTGTTCGGCGTGTTGCAGAAGTTTTTCATGATTCGTATGTTACTGAAGTGATTTTCTCGTTACCGTGCTTCGGTGCGCAGACTCCTTCTCGGGCTCGCCGGCACCCTGGTGGCCGGCACGCTTGCGCTGACCCCGAGCGCCGCGCGCGCCGAGACCACCCTGTGCTCCGGAAAGTCGTTCGACGAGACGCTGAAATGCGATCCGGGCTGGGCCGTGAACATGATGTTCATGCACTGGCGGATGTATCGGGGTCACAACTGCACCAACTACGTCGCGTGGCGGTTGACCCGCGACGGCGTGCAGGAGCCCAACTACCTGCTGGGTAACGCGCGGTCCTGGGCGGACCGCGCCAAGCGGCACGGCGTCCCGGTCAATTCGACGCCCCAGGTCGGTGCCGTGGGGACCTGGTCGGGGCGCAACCACATCGTCTACGTCGAGCAGGTCGGCCCGGGCTGGCTGCTCCTCTCCGAGGACAGCTGGTCCTCCAAGCGGTACCGCCGCTACATCGTCTACAAGGGTGAGCGGAACTACCCCACGAAGTACATCCACTTCGCCGGCAAGGATGCGATCCGCGGCGCGACGCCGACCGTCACCGGCACTCCGCTCGTCGGCCAGCTGCTCTCCGCGAACGCCGGGGCCTGGTCGCCGAAGGGCGTCAAGCTCACGTATCGCTGGCTGCGCAACGGCGTCGTGATTCCGGGCGCGACCGCAACGACCCATCGCCTGACCCGCGACGACGCCGGGAAGAACATCACGGTCTCGATCACCGGGACCTATTCGGGCAAGCTCTCCCGGACCGCCTCGTCGATGGCGACCGCGCCGGTGTCGGCGGGCACGATCACGCCGGCCACACCGCAGATCACCGGCGACCCGATCGTGGGCAACTATCTGGTCGCCGTGCCCGGTGCGTGGAACCCGTCCTACGTGAGTCTGCGCTACCAGTGGTACGCCAATGGAACGAAGATCTCCGGCGCCGACGAGCGGACCTGGAAGGTCGGCAAGAAGCGACTCGGCAAGACGATCACCGTCCGGGTCACCGGGACCGGTCCCGGCTTCAAGCCGGTGACGGTCGAGTCCCGGCCGTCGCCCAAGGTGGTCAAGGCAGGCGAAACCGTGGGTGCGGTGACTGCCGGGACGCCGAAGATCTACCCGTCGCCGACGATGATGGTCGGCGACAAGCTCACCGCCCATCCCGGCACGTGGGGCCCGGCGCCGGTCAAGCTCACCGTGCGTTGGCTCCGCGACGACGAGGTCATCGGTGGCGCCACGGCCCTGACCTACACCCTCACCGCCGCCGATGTCGGCAAGCGGTTGAAGGTCGAAGTGACCGGTGCCCGCGCGCGGTACAGGTCGACGACCAGCCAGAGCGCCGAGACAACTCCGGTCTACGCGCGCCTGATTCGGCCGAGCGTCGCACCGACGGTTCGAGGCACCGGCTTGGTCGGCGAGACCCTGACCGCCGACGTCGGCCAGTGGATTCCGGTGGGGGCGCGGACGTCAGTGGCCTGGCTGCGGGACGGCAAGCCGATCCCCGGTGCCGAAGGCCTGACCTATGTCGTGACTGCCGATGACTTCAAGCGGACCCTCAGCGCGCAGTTCACGACGGTCTACCCCAAGTTCCCGACCGATGTGCGCCGCGTGGAGCTGGAAGTGCCGGTCCGCGCCGTGCCGGCACTTGACGTCAAGGTTGTTCACTCGGGCAAGACGTACCGCAAGCGATTCCTGATCACTGCCACCGGGCTCGGCAAGCAGCTCAGTGGTGCCGTGCGCGTCATCGAGAACGGCGAGCGACTGAATACCGTCCGGCTGTCGCGGCTCGCTCCGACGCCCTACGAGTACGAGGGTGAGCCGGGTGTGCACACCCTGAGCTTCGTCTACATCGGCCCGGGTTGGCTGGCCACAACGAAGCGCGACGTCCCCGTCACCTTCAAGTAGCAACCTTCTGGTCGAATGCGGCCCGGACGGCATAGAATTGCTAGTTCTCTATGCCCTTGGGGAGTCCTTTGACCACGTCCGAAGTCGAACACGAGCTTGCTGTCGAGCAGGCGTACGTCGACATCGTCTACGCCCGCCTCGAGGAATCGGCCAAGGTGGCCCAATCGCTGGTCAAGGAGGGCTTCGCCCGTGGCCACGTCGGGAACGAAGGTGGCCTCGTCGAGCGCGACGCCATGGTCTACCAGGCGTCGCGTCGACTGTCGGCGCTCAACGCCGCCCATGACGGCCTGGTCTTCGGCCGGCTGAACCTGGTCGACGGCGAATCGCGCTACATCGGCCGCATCGGCGTCCGGGACGAGGAGCGCGAGATTCTGCTCGTCGACTGGCGTGCACCGGCAGCGGCGGTCTTCTACCAGGCCACCGCGCAGGATCCGGCCGGTGTCGTTCGCCGCCGGGTGCTGCGCTGCTCCGGAGACAAGGTCGTGGGAATCGAAGACGACCTGCTCGACGCCGACCACGCGCCCGATGACCTGGTGGTCGTCGGCGAGGGTGCCTTGTTGGCCAGTCTCAGCCGCGCCCGCGATTCGACGATGCACAGCGTCGTCGCCACGATCCAGAAGGAGCAGGACGAAGCCATCCGCGCGCCCAGCCGCGGTGCGACCGTCATCGGCGGGGGTCCCGGCACCGGCAAGACCGTGGTCGCGCTGCACCGCGCTGCCTATCTGCTCTACACCGACCGGCGGCGGTTCGAGTCCGGTGGCGTGCTCGTCGTCGGGCCGTCGACCGTCTTCATGCACTACATCGAACGGGTGCTGCCGAGCCTCGGCGAGACCAGCGTGACGCTGCGGTCGCTCGGCGAGGTGGTCGACGGGGTTCGCGCGGCCGACCACGACGAGCCGGTCGCGGCGGCGGCCAAGGGCTCCGCGCGGATGGTGCCCGTCCTGCGCCGGCTCGCGTCATCGCCTCAGCCGGGGGA
>DATEDT010000004.1:0-48770 GCA_035281505.1 Aeromicrobium sp.
CCGCATTCTGGCCGGCGAGGAGGGGGCCCGCTTCCAGGTGCTGGCACCAGTAATCCGCGGCCGCAAGGGAGAGTACGGCGAGCTGTTCCGCCAACTCCAGGCGCAGGGTTTCAGCCGGGCGCTCGTCGACGGCGAGCCGCACGACCTGGCCGACGAGCCACCCAAGCTCAACAAGCAACAGAAGCACACCATCGATGTGGTCGTGGATCGGCTGCAGGTCAAGCAGTCGATGAAGCAGCGGCTCACCGAGTCGGTCGAAGCCAGCCTGGCACTGGCTGACGGCCTGGTGATCGCCGAGTTTGTCGACTCAGGCGAGTCAAAGCGCTTCTCGGAGAGGCTCGCCTGCCCGAACGACCACGCGTTGGCGGTCGACGAGCTCGAACCGCGGTCGTTCTCGTTCAATGCGCCATTCGGTGCATGCGCCGAATGCCACGGCCTCGGGTCACGCATGGAGGTCGACCCCGAGCTCGTCGTTCCCGACGACTCCAAGTCCCTCAACGAGGGCGCCATCTCGGTCTGGACGTCGGCCAACGTTTCGGAGTACTTCGCCCGACTGGTCGAGGCGCTGGCCGACGAAATGGGATTCAGCCCCGACGTCCCGTACCGCGACCTGCCCGCCGACGTGCGCGACGTGCTGATGTTCGGCCGCGGCATGAAAGTGCACGTCCGGTACAAGAACCGGTACGGCCGCGAGCGGTCCTACCACACCACGTTCGAGGGCGCGGTCACCAATCTGCAGCGTCGGCACGCCGAGACCGAGTCCGATGTCAGCCGTGAGCGGCTCGAAGGATTCATGCGCGAGGTGCCCTGTCCGGAGTGCGAAGGCACCCGGCTCAAGCCGGTGATCCGGGCGGTCCTGCTCAACAACGCCGAGGCCGGCCCCAAGAACATCGCCGAGGTCAGTGCACTCAGCATCGGTGACGCCGCCGACTACCTCAGCGGCCTGGAGATGACCGACCGTGAGCGCCAGATCGGCGAGCGGGTGCTCAAGGAGATCCACGAGCGACTCCGCTTCCTGCTCGACGTCGGACTCGACTACCTCAGCCTCGACCGTGCCGCGGGATCGCTGTCCGGTGGCGAGGCCCAGCGCATCCGGCTGGCGACCCAGATCGGCGCCGGGCTGGTTGGCGTGCTGTACGTCCTGGATGAGCCGTCGATCGGCCTGCACCAACGCGACAACCATCGGCTCATCGAAACCCTGGTCCGGCTCAAGGACCTCGGCAACACGTTGATCGTCGTCGAGCACGACGAAGACACCATTCGCACGGCCGACTGGGTCGTCGACATCGGCCCGGGCGCGGGGGAGCACGGCGGCCAGATCATCGTGTCCGGCACCGTCGACGATCTCCTGACGAGCGAGGACTCGATCACCGGCCGGTACCTCTCGCGACGCGAGCAGATCCCGATCCCGGCCGTGCGCCGACCGCAGGAACCGGGGCGCTCGCTGGTCGTACGCGGTGCGCGCGAGCACAACCTGCAGGACGTCGACGTCGCCTTCCCGCTCGGCCAGTTCATCGCCGTGACCGGTGTCTCCGGGTCCGGCAAGTCGACCCTGGTCAACGACATCCTCTACACGTCGTTGGCCCGCCAGATCTACGGCGCACGAACGATCCCGGGTCGACATCGCGACCTCGAAGGCGTCGAGCACGTCGACAAGGTCATCCACGTCGACCAGTCGCCGATCGGACGCACACCGCGGTCCAACCCCGCCACGTACACCGGGGTCTTCGACCACGTGCGCAAACTGTTCGCGCAGACGCCCGAGGCGAAGATGCGTGGCTATCAGCAGGGTCGGTTCTCGTTCAACGTGAAGGGCGGCCGCTGCGAAGCGTGCTCGGGCGACGGCACGATCAAGATCGAGATGAACTTCCTGCCGGACGTCTATGTGCCGTGCGAGGTGTGCCACGGCGCCCGGTACAACCGGGAGACCCTCGAGGTGCACTACAAGGGCAAGACGATCGCCGAGGTGCTCGACATGCCCATCGAGGAGGCCGTCGACTTCTTCGAGGCCATCCCGCCGATCGCGCGTCACCTGCGGACACTCGTCGACGTCGGCCTCGGGTACGTACGGCTCGGCCAGCCTGCGCCGACGCTGTCCGGCGGTGAGGCGCAGCGCGTCAAGCTCGCGGCCGAACTTCAGAAGCGCTCGACCGGCCGCACCGTCTACGTGCTGGACGAGCCGACAACGGGCCTCCATTTCGAGGACATCCGCAAGCTTCTGGGGGTGCTCGGCCGACTCGTCGACGCCGGCAACACGGTGATCGTCATCGAGCACAACCTCGACGTCATCAAGACAGCGGATTGGATCATCGACCTCGGGCCCGAAGGTGGCAGCGGCGGCGGGCTGTTGGTCGCCGAGGGCACACCCGAAGACGTCGCCAAGAATCCCGACAGCCACACCGGATCCTTCCTGGCCGAGGTCCTGAACTGACCGGAGCCTGTCGGTACCCGACCGTAAGGTTGTCCCGTGGCTGACCCCGCGACGTACCGGCCGGCGACCGGCGAGATCCCGGCCAAGCCCGGGGTCTACCGGTTCCGGGACGACGAGGGCCGCGTCATCTACGTCGGCAAGGCCAAGTCACTCCGTTCACGGCTGAGCTCCTACTTCCAGGACGTCACCGCGCTGCACCTGCGGACTCAGCAGATGGTCACCACGGCAGCCAGCGTGGAGTGGACCGTGGTCGACACCGAGGTGGAGGCGCTCCAGCTCGAGTACACGTGGATCAAGGAGTTCGACCCGCGATTCAACGTCAAGTACCGCGACGACAAGTCGTATCCGTGGCTGGCCGTGACGGTGAGTGAAGAGGTGCCGCGCGTCCAGGTCATGCGTGGTGCGCAGAAGAAGGGCGTCCGCTACTTCGGTCCCTACTCGCACGCGTGGGCCATCCGCGACACCGTCGACTCACTGCTGCGCGTCTTTCCGATGCGGTCGTGCAGCGCCGGCGTCTACAAGCGCGCCCAGGCCTCCGGTCGGCCTTGCCTGCTGGGAGACATCGGCAAGTGCGCGGCGCCCTGCGTCGGCCGCGTCAGCATCGACGAGCATCGTGAGATCGTCGATGACTTCATGGCCTTCATGGCCGGCAACACCGCCGGATTCACCCGCGATCTGGAGCGTCGGATGCGGGAGGCGGCCCGCGAGGAGCGGTACGAGCAGGCAGCGAAGCATCGCGACGACCTCGCCGCACTGCACCGCGTGCTGGAGAAGCAGACGGTCGTGCTCCGCGACGGCACCGATGCCGACGTGTTCGGGTTCGACGACAACGGCATCGAGGTCGCCGTCCAGATCTTCTCCATCCGGGGCGGTCGAATCCGCGGGCAGCGCGGGTGGATCGCCGATCGCGGTGATGCAGACGTCGCAGAGCCCGGACTCCCCGAATACGTCCAGCGGGCGATCATGACCTTGTACGCCGAGACGAGCCCGGAGGCGGTCCCGCCGGTCGTGCTCGTCCCCGAGCTTCCGGCCGACGTCGAGGCCGTCGCGCAGCTGTTAAGCGAGCACCGCGGCCGTCCCGTGTCGATCCGGGTGCCCAGGCGCGGCGACAAACGGCGCCTGCTGGAGACGGTCGGGCAGAACGCCCGGGAAGCCATGGCGCGGCACAAGCTCAAACGCGCATCCGACTTGAACGCCCGCAGCGAGGCGCTCGAAGAACTGCGTCGTGCGCTCGGTCTCGCCATCGCGCCGTTGCGGATCGAGTGTTACGACATCTCCAACCTGCAGGGCACCGAGATCGTGGCGTCGATGGTGGTGTTCGAGGACGGTTTGCCGCGCAAGTCCGAGTACCGGCGGTTCACGATCCGGCAGGCCGGCCAGAGCGACGTCGCGGCCATGAACCAGGTGATCAGGCGCAGGCTGGAGCGACTCCTGCGTGCCGGCGACCCCGAACGTGTTCCTGATGCAGAACCGGACGATCCGAAGTCCCGCCGGTTCGCCTATCGACCGTCGCTGATCGTGGTCGACGGAGGCCCCACGCAGGTGGCCGCCGCCAAGCGCGCTTTCGATGAGCTGGGCATCACGAACGTCGCCTTGTGCGGACTGGCGAAGAGGCTGGAGGAGATCTGGCTCCCGGATGCATCCGAACCGGTGGTCCTGCCCCGCAATAGCGAGGCGCTGTACCTGATGCAGCGCGTGCGAGACGAGGCGCACCGGTTCGCGAACACCCACCACCGCGAACGCCGGGGCCGGGCCATGACGGTGAGCGCGCTCGACGGCATTGCCGGGTTGGGTCCGTCCCGGCGGAAGGCACTCATGAAGCAGTTCGGGTCGGTCAAGAAGATCCGAGCGGCGAGTGTCGACGAGGTGGCGAAAGTCCCCGGGATAGGCCCGGCTACGGCAGAATCCATCGTGGCGCAGCTGGCGCAGGCGGCGCCCGGGCCGACGATCAACATGACGACCGGCGAGATCGTGGAGGGGGAGTAGGTGAGCGTCCTCACGAAGTTCGTGTTGGTCACCGGCATGACCGGCGCCGGCCGAGGCACGGCGGCCAAGGGCTTGGAGAAGCTCGGCTACTACGTCATCGACAACCTGCCGGCCGAGCTGCTCGAGTCCGCCATCGACGCAATCGAGCAGTCGGGCGAGGTGAGCCGGCTGGCGATCGTGGTCGATGCCCGCTCCGGATCCTTCTTCGCCGGCCTCAACGGCGCCCTGCAGCGACTCCGGGAGCGAGGCACCCATCCGCGCGTCCTGTACCTGGAGGCCTCCGACGACGTCCTTGTCCGTCGGCAGGAGGCAGCGCGCCGACCCCACCCGTTGAGCCGGGAGGGTCGTCTGATCGACGGCTTCGTGCGCGAACGGGAGCTGCTGCGACGCATCCGGGGACGCGCGGACCTCGTCATCGATACGTCGAACCTCAACGTCCATCAGCTGGGCCAACGCATGCAGGCCGCGTTTGAGGACCCCGAGTCCGAAGGCCTGCGCGTCAGCGTCGTGTCATTCGGGTTCAAGTACGGACTGCCCATCGACGCCGACATGGTCGCGGACATGCGGTTCCTGCCCAACCCTCACTGGGTCGACGAGTTGCGTCCCATGAGCGGCCTCGATGAGCCCGTGCGCGACTACGTGCGCAGTCAGCCGCGGTCCACTGAGTTCCTCGACAGCTACGAGGCGCTGCTGGCTCTGCTCACCGACGGGTTCGTGCACGAGGACAAGAGCTTCCTGACCGTCGCCATCGGGTGCACGGGTGGGCGGCATCGCAGCGTCACCATGGCCGAGGCGCTCGGCGAGCGTCTCCGGGCGCGCGGCGTGAAAACGCAGGTCATTCATCGCGACTTGGGTCGCGAGTGAAAGTCGTAGCGTTCGGCGGAGGCCATGGACTGGCCGCGTCGCTCTCCGCGCTGCGCCGGCTCGACGACCTGATCGACGACCTCACCGGCATCGTCACCGTGGCCGACAATGGCGGTTCGTCGGGCCGGTTGCGGCAGCAGTTCGGCATCCTGCCACCCGGAGACCTGAGGATGGCGCTGGCGGCACTCTGTTCGGACGACGAGTGGGGCCGGACCTGGGCGCGCATCCTCCAACACCGGTTCGGTGGCACCTCCGAGGGCGTCGGCGGCGGGCTGCAGGGCCATTCGGTGGGCAATCTCCTGATCGCGGCCGCTTGGGAGATCCTGGGCAACCATGTCGAGGCGCTCGACCTCGTCGGGGAGCTGTTGGGTGCCCGCGGACGCGTCCTCCCCATGGCGGCTGTCCCGCTCGACATCGAGGCAGACGTCCACCTGATGTCGGCGCCCGATCGCCTGACGGTGGTGCGCGGACAGGCCCAGGTCGCCAGCGTCGACGGCCAAGTGGTCAGTGTGCGGCTCGATCCCGCCGACCCACCGGCTTGTCCGGAGGCGGTCGAGGCCGTGCTCGATGCCGACTGGGTCGTCATCGGACCCGGATCCTGGTTCACCAGCGTCATGCCGACGCTGCTGGTTCCCCAACTGCGCGACGCGTTGCTGGCCACCAAAGCGCAGCGTCTCCTCGTGCTCAACCTCGTCGAGCAGGCTGGGGAGACCGAGGGCTTGTCACCGGTCGACCACCTGGAGGTGCTCAACGCCCACGCCCCCGACCTGCGCATCGACGTGGTGATCGCCGACGAGTCGCTCTGCGACGACAACGGAGCCCTCGAAAGCGTCGCGCGGCAGTTGGGTGCGCGGCTCGTGGTCGCCGATGTCGCGTCCTTCCCCGGTTCGGATCAGCACGATTCCGTTCGGCTTTCGGAGGTTCTCCGAAGGTGCTTGCACTCGGCCGTAAGGTGAGCTCATGGCATTGACAGCTCAGGTGAAGTCCGAGCTCGCCAGCACGACGATCACGAAGGCGTGCTGCCGCAAGGCTGAAGTGGCGTCCGTGCTCCGGTTCGCCGGCGGGCTGCACATCGTGGCCGGCCGCGTGGTTGTCGAAGCCGAACTCGACACCGGGGCCGCGGCACGCCGCCTGCGCAAGGACATCGGCGAGATCTACGGCCACGACAGCGAGGTCGTCGTGATGCAGGGGAGTGGCCTGCGCAAGGGAACCCACTACATCGTTCGCGTTCCGCGCGACGGTGAAGTGCTTGCCCGCCAGACCGGCTTGGTCGACTCCGGCGGTCGGCCGGTGCGCGGCCTGCCGCCACAGGTCGTCAACGGCTCCTCCTGCGATGCCGTCGCGGCCTGGCGTGGAACCTTCCTGGCACACGGCTCACTCACCGAGCCGGGCCGCTCGTCCTCGCTCGAGATCAGTTGCCCCGGCCCTGAGGCCGCACTCGCGCTGGTCGGTGCGGCCCGCCGGCTCGGCATCAGCGCCAAGGCACGTGAGGTGCGTGGCATCGATCGCGTTGTCATCCGCGACGGAGAGGCCATCGGCGCGTTGCTGACGCGGCTCGGTGCGCACGAGTCACTGCTGGCCTGGGAAGAGCGGCGCATGCGTCGCGAGGTACGAGCCACCGCCAACCGGCTGGCCAACTTCGACGATGCCAACATGCGGCGCTCGGCGCGCGCCGCGGTGGCCGCCGGGGCTCGCGCTCAGCGGGCGCTCGAGATCCTCGCCGAGGAGGTCCCCGATCACCTCAAGATGGCCGGTGCCCTGCGGGTTGAGCACCGGCAGGCCAGTCTGGAGGAGCTGGGCCAGTTGCACGACCCACCACTGACCAAGGACGCCATCGCCGGACGGATCCGGCGGCTGCTCGCCATGGCCGACAAGATCGCCGACGAGCGGGGCATCCCGAACACCGAGGCGATGCTCGCCGATCTGCCTGAGTAGGCGCTGTACTCGGGAGATAAAGTGACGGTGCCCCGTGGAGGGGCCCAAGCGTTAGATACCGCACCAGACCCAGGAGTGATTCGTCGTGACCGTCCGCGTAGGCATCAATGGCTTCGGCCGCATTGGCCGCAACTTCTTCCGGGCGGTCCAGGCCTCCGGCGCTGACATCGAGATCGTGGCCGTCAACGACCTCACCGACAATGCGACTCTGGCGAACCTGCTGAAGTACGACTCGATCCTCGGGCGTCTCGACGCCGAGGTCACCTCCGATGACGAGGCCATCTACGTCGGCGGCCACAAGGTCGCCGCGTTCGCCGAGCGTGACCCCGCTGCGCTCGATTGGGCGTCCGTCGGCGCCGACATCGTCATTGAGTCGACGGGCTTCTTCACCGACGCCGTCAAGGCCAAGGCGCACGTCGACGGTGGTGCCAAGAAGGTCATCATCTCGGCGCCGGCCTCGAACGAGGACATCACGATCGTGATGGGCGTCAACCACGAGCTGTACGACCCGGAAGGGCACACCGTCATCTCGAACGCGTCGTGCACGACGAACTGCCTCGCACCGATGGCCAAAGCGCTCCACGACGCCATCGGCATCGAGCGCGGGCTCATGACCACGGTGCACGCATACACCGGCGACCAGAATCTGCACGACGCTCCGCACAGCGACCCGCGTCGCGCTCGCGCCGCTGCTCTCAACATCGTTCCGACGTCGACCGGCGCCGCCAAGGCCATTGGCCTGGTCATGCCCGAGCTCAAGGGCAAGCTCGACGGTTACGCGCTGCGGGTCCCGGTGCCGACCGGCTCGATCACCGACCTGTCGTTCACGGCCAGCCGGGAGACCACCGTCGAGGAGGTCAACGCCGCGGTCAAGGCGGCGGCTGAGGGCGCGATGAAGGGGATCCTCGTGTACTCCGAGGACCCCATCGTCTCCACCGACATCGCCGGCGACCCTGCCTCGTCGATCTTCGATGCTCCGCTGACGAAGGTGATCGGCGACCAGGTGAAGGTGGCCAGCTGGTACGACAATGAGTGGGGCTACTCGAACCGGCTCGTTGACCTGGTGACGTACGTCGGCCAGACGCTCTGACGTCCCGATGGTTCGCACGATCGAAGATCTCGGAGACCTCCGCGGCAAGCGTGTCCTGCTGCGCAGCGATCTGAACGTGCCGCTCGACGGACAGACGATCACCGACGACGGTCGCATCCGCGCGAGCCTGCCCACGATCCAGCGTCTGGTCGACGCCGGCGCGCGGGTGCTCGTCGTGGCCCACCTCGGTCGGCCGGACGGCGAGCCGAACCCGGCGTATTCGCTGGCTCCGGTGGCCGGTCGGCTCGGTGAGCTGCTCGGCCGGGACGTCGCCTTCGCCACCGACACGGTCGGCGAGGACGCCCAGCGGGTCGCGTCGCGGCTGCAGGACGGCGAGGTCGCCCTGCTGGAGAACGTTCGGTTCAACGCCGGCGAGACCAGCAAGGACGATGCGATCCGCAAGGCCTTCGCCGAGCAGCTGGCTGGTCTTGCCGAGGTCTTCGTATCGGATGGGTTCGGCGTCGTGCACCGCATGCAGGCCAGCGTGTACGACATCGCGACCCTGCTTCCGTCTGCCGTAGGTGGTCTGGTGCAGGCCGAAGTCGAGGTGCTGCAGCGGCTCACCGAGAGCCCTGAGCGTCCCTACGTTGTCGTGCTCGGCGGCTCCAAGGTCTCCGACAAGCTCGGCGTCATCGACAACCTGATCGACAAGGCCGACGCGCTGCTCATCGGCGGCGGGATGGTCTTCACCTTCCTCGCCGCTAAGGGCCACAGCGTCGGTACCTCCTTGCTCGAGTCCGATCAGATCGATGTCGCCAAGCGCTACATCGACGAAGCCGCGGCCAAAGGCGTCGACTTGGTCCTGCCGACCGACATCGTCGTCGCGCCGGAGTTCGCGGCCGACGCCCCACCCACCGTCGTGAGCGCCGACGCCATGCCGGACGGCCAGATGGGGCTGGACATCGGACCGGCTTCGGCCAAGGACTTCGCCGACCGCGTCCGGACGGCCAAGACCGTGTTCTGGAACGGCCCGATGGGTGTGTCCGAGTACGCGCCGTTTGCGGCGGGCACCAAGGCCGTGGCCGAGGCGCTGACCGAGGTCGGAGGGCTTTCGGTTGTCGGCGGCGGGGACTCGGCGGCAGCCGTCCGCATGCTCGGGTTTGAAGATCGCCAGTTCGGGCACATCTCGACCGGTGGCGGAGCCAGCTTGGAGTACCTGGAAGGCAAGACACTGCCCGGCTTGGAGGTTCTCTCATGACTCGCACTCCGCTCATGGCGGGCAACTGGAAGAGCAACCTGAATCACCAGGAAGCCGTGGTGCTCGTCCAGAAGCTGGCCTGGACGTTGCAGGACAAGAAGTGGGACCCGGAGAAGTCCGAGGTCGTGGTGATTCCGCCGTTCACCGACATCCGCAGCGTTCAGACGCTCGTCGACGGCGACAAGCTGTCGATCGGTTATGGAGCGCAGGATGTCTCCGAACACGACGGAGGTGCGTACACCGGGGAGATCTCGGCCGCCATGTTGTCCAAGCTCGGCTGCACGTACGTCGTCGTCGGGCATTCCGAGCGTCGCGAGTATCACGCTGAAACGGACGCCGTGGTCAACACCAAGGCAGTGAAGACGCTCGCAGCCGGCATGACGCCGATCGTGTGCGTGGGCGAGGGGCTCGACATCCGCCAGGCGGGCAACCAGGTGGGGTACACGGTGGCGCAGATCGACGGTTCGCTGGCCGGCCTGAGCGCCAAGCAGGTGGCCGGTTTGGTGATCGCATACGAGCCGGTCTGGGCGATCGGGACGGGCGAGGTGGCGACACCGGATGACGCGCAGGAGGTCTGCGGGGCCATTCGGTCGCGTGTCGCAGAGACCTGGTCGTCCGAAGCCGCAGATGCGGTGCGTATCCTGTACGGCGGATCGGTGAAGGCGGCCAACATCGCCGCGATCATGGCTCAGCCCGACGTGGATGGCGCCTTGGTTGGTGGTGCGAGCCTCCAGGCGGACGAGTTCGCAGCAATCGCCCGGTTCTACGACATGCACGCCCCCTTGAGTTAGAGCGCTGAGAGAAGAAGAGGCCCCGGTGATCTTGCTGTTCTCGATCGTGCTGACGATCAGCAGCCTGCTGATGATCGTCCTGATCCTGATGCACAAGGGCAGAGGAGGCGGCCTGTCGGACATGTTCGGCGGCGGCATCTCGAGTTCACTGGGCGGATCATCGGTTGCCGAGCGAAATCTCGACCGCATCACCGTCGGCATCGCCGTCGTGTGGGTGGTCAGCATCATCGCGCTCGGCCTGTTGTTGAAGGTGAGCAACTGACATGGCAGCGGGAGCAATTCGCGGCAGCCGCATCGGCGCCGGACCCATGGGCGAGGCCGAGCGGGGCGAAGCCGCACCGCGCCAGTCGGTGACCTATTTCTGCAGCCGCGACCATGAGACGGTCCTGCAGTTCTCGATCGAGGCCGAGGTGCCCGATTCCTGGGACTGCCCGCGTTGCGGAATGCCGGCCAGCATCGACGAGGAGAACCGGCCCACGGCTCCGAAGATCGAGCCGTACAAGACGCACCTGGCCTACGTGAAGGAGCGTCGCTCCGACGCCGAGGCCGCTGAGATCCTCGCCGAGGCGCTGGAGCTGCTGCGCAGCCGGCGCAAGTCGGGTGAAGTCATCTTCTGACGTCAGTCGTCAGAGTCCGGGCGCACTGGCTCGCCGGCTGCCGCCTGTCCGCTTGCTGCTGCGGTGACCTGGTCGGTCCACACGGCGCGCGCGCCGGAGTCGCCGACCCGGAACGTCTGTACGCCCGCACCGAGGGCGGCAAGGACCAGGAGCGCGGTCACGAACCGGGGGACGGCGGTGCCATCCGGGCGGCGCCGGTCCAGCCACACCAGCCCAGCCAAGAGGGCCGTCAGCGGAATCGCGAACCAGATCAGCTGCTCGCCGAGTTCCGCATGGCGCTCGGGGTCACCAACACGGTGCTTGAGCGCTTCACCGCTCGCCGTGGCAATCGGGATGAGGAGGGTCGACACTGTCGCAAGGCCGAGCGCCAGCGGTCCGTAAGGACGGCGCCAACGTGGCATGGCGACGAGAGCCAGGGCGGCGAGCCCACTCAGCGGGAGTAACACGACGACGGCGTGCACGACCAGGGCGTGGATCGGGAGGCCGAAGATGAGGTCCAGCATGTGGGTCCTTCTGGGTAGCCAACAAGGGTCGTCACCAGCGTGGTCGACCGCTGTCAGGTGATCCGCAATCCAGCGTTAAATCCGGCTCAAAGGTTTCGGGGTCAGAGCTTGCTGGCTGCTGCTTCGTCCAGGAGCCACAGGGTCTCCCGACGACCCCGGACGCCTCGGGCCGGGGTGTCATCCACGGTGCCTTCCGGCGCCAGGGCGCGGGCGACTGCACCGGCCTTGTCAGCGCCGGCGACGATGAACAGCACCGTGTCGCTGTTGCAGAGGGCGGCGAAGGTCAGGCTGACCCGCACCGGTGGCGGCTTGGGGGAATCGAAGACCGCAACCGTCAACTCGCCGGTCTCGTGGAGCTGCGGGGAGCCCGGGAACAGGGACGCCACGTGGCCATCGGGTCCGACGCCCAGCAACGTCAGGTCGAACGGCTCGGTCGGCAGAGTCGTGGCGTAGGCGCGGGCCGCGTCGGCGGCGCTGAGCGAACAGTCGTTGTCGGCCAGCGCGTGGACAAGCTTCGCGCCGACGCGATCCAGGAAGGCATCGCGCGCTTGGCCGTCGTTGCGGTCCGGCAGGTCGATGCCGACGAAGCGCTCGTCACCGAACCAGAACTCCACGTTCGCCCAGTCGACGGCATCGGCACTGAGTTCGCGATACGCGGCCAAGGCGATGCTGCCGCCGGTCAGGAGGACCCGCGGGGTCCGTCGCGCAGCTTGTACCGCGGCCAGCGTCGACTCGATCCGACGAGCGATTGCGGCGGCGAGCGCCGCTGCATCCGGGTGAACCTCGATGGTCGCCGGGGTCAAGCGAGGAGTCGCTTCAGTTCCGGCAGCGCGGTGGCCGCGTTGGCCAGATGGAGGCGCAGCAGAGGCCGCCGATGCGCCTGCAGCACTTGGGCGTCGCCGGCCGACTGTGCCGCGATGAACTGCCCGAAGGTGAAAGCGCGGCCGGGGACATCCAGGTCCTGCTGGGCATCGTCGGTCAACTGCAGGTAGACACCGGTCGCGGGCCCACCCTTGTGCAGCTGGCCAGTGGAGTGCAGGAAGCGGGGTCCCCACCCGAAGGTGACCGGGCGGCCGGTGCGCGCGGCCAGCAGCTCACGGAGCTCGGCATACTCCGGCAGGGCAAGCCGGTCCAGATACGCCTGCACCGCGACATAGCCGCGTTCCGGGTCCAATCGTCCGAGCAGGTCGTCCACGGCCGCCTCGAGCGTGCCGGAAGACGTCCCGTAGGCCGAGATCGCATCGGTCTGGAGGTCGGCCGGCGTGATCTCGGTGCCGGCGGAATCCAGGAACTTCCGGGCGGCCTGCTTGGCGCTCTCCACATCCGGCTGGTCGAAAGGGTTGATGCCGAGGCCGGCGCCGGTGACCGCGACCGCTGCCTCCCAGAGGAGGAACTGCGCACCTAGGTCGGCCTCGATGGCGGCGGCGTAGCCGGAAGACGCGTCCGGTGGTGTCGTGCCACCGACGACGACCATGAAACCGTCCGCGACGCTGGGGTCGAAGTTGACGGAGTGATCGGACGGCACGACGACAGGCAGGATTCCACGGCCTGCCTTGCCGGTCGACTCGGCGACGAGCTGCTCGATCCAGTCGCCAAGGCCGACGCCCGTGAGATCGTGCAGGACCAGCTTGTCGACGCCTGCATCGTGGGCCGATGCCAACGCGGTGCCGAGACGCACAGCAGGATTGTCGGGGGAGTCGACCGCAAGTTCCTCCCGCGCAGCCGCGGCGCCGTCCAGCAATGCACCGATGTCGACACCGGCTAGACCGCTGGGAACGAGCCCGAACGCCGACAGGGCGGAGTAGCGGCCGCCGACGTCGGGATCGGCTTTGATGACGAGATAGCCCGCCGCCGTTGCGTCCCTGTCGAACGGCGACCCGGGATCGGTCACGATCACCAGGTGGTCGGCGGGCCGGAGGCCGGCTTGCTCGAACGCGTCGACGTAGGCGCGCAGGAGGCTGTCGGTCTCGACCGTGCCACCTGACTTGCTGGACACCACGACGACCGACTCCTCGAGTCGATCGGCCAAGGCGTCGCGCACCATGTCCGGATGGGACGAGTCGAGCACCGTGAGCGGGACTCCGGCAGCCGAGCAGATGACTTCCGGGGCAAGAGACGAGCCACCCATGCCGCAGAGGACGACATGCGTCAGCCCGCGATTCTGGAGGTCGGCGCGGAGCGCGGTGATGATGTCGACCAGGGGACGCGACGACGTCGGTAGGTCGGTCCAACCCAGCCGAACCCGTGCCTCGGCTTCAGCGGCCTGGCCCCAGAGCGATGCATCGTGGGCGAACAGCCGGGATGCGAAGTTCTCCGGACCAGTCGTGGGCTCGACGGAACCCGGGACCTCCAGTTCCAGCCGCACGCGTCAGCCCTTCAATGCGGTCTCGACGGTGGTGAGCAGCTCGGCCCAGGACACGTTGAACTTGTCGACACCTTCGCGCTCAAGCAGGTCGACGACCTCGTCGTAGTGCACGCCCGCGCTCTCCAACGCGGCGAACAGGCTCCGCGCCTCGTCGTACCGCCCGTGCACGGTGTCGCCGGTCACGACGCCATGGTCGGCGAATGCGAGGAGCGTCTTCTCCGGCATGGTGTTCACGGTTCCGTCAACCACCAGCTCGGACACGTAGAGCGTGTCGGGGTAGGCCGGGTCCTTGACACCGGTGGACGCCCACAAGGGACGCTGGGCGTTGGCTCCGTCGAGGGCAGCGAACCGTTCGCTCGCGAACTCCCGCTCATGCAGCTCGTAGGCCAGTCGGGCATTGGCGATCGCAGCCTTGCCACGCAACGGGCTGTCAGCGGGAAGCCGCTTGTCGATCTCGGTGTCGACGCGGCTGACGAAGAACGACGCCACCGAGTGGATGGAACCGAGGTCGCGGCCGGCGGCGGCTGCCTGCTCCAGGCCACGCAGGTAGGCGTCTATGACGGCGCGATAGCGCTCCAGCGAGAAGATCAACGTGACGTTGACGCTGATGCCGGCCGCGATGGCGGCGGTGATGGCCGGCAGGCCCTCGGCCGTGGCCGGGATCTTGATGAACAGGTTCGGCCGGTCGACGCTCTTCCAAAGCCGCTGCGCCATCGCGATGGTCCCGTCGGCGTCGCGGGCCAGGCCGGGATCGACCTCGATCGAAACCCGGCCGTCGAGCCCACGGGTGAAGTCGTATACGGGGAGCAGTACGTCGCACGCGTCACGGACATCGGTGGTGGTGAGTTCGAACACGGCCTCATCCACGGCGGCACCGGCGCTGCGCAGTTGGGTGATCTGGTCGGCGTAGGACTCGCCGTCGGCCAAGGCGGCGGCAAAAATCGTCGGATTCGTGGTGACGCCGACAACTCCGTGGTCCTTGACCATGTCGGCGAGATTGCCACTTTCGATGCGTTCGCGGGAGAGGTCGTCCAGCCAGATGGCGACGCCGGCGTCGGCGAGGGCGGCCAGTCGGTCTGTCATGGGTGTGGCTCCTGACGGTTGGTGGCTGACCAGTAATTGGAGCCTACCGGCGTCCCTTAGAATGCTCTACGTGAGTCAAGACGTGGGTACCCGTGCCGATCTGGCGGAAACCACGTCGTTGGCCACCCTGGGCGATCGGATCGGCGCTTACGTCGCGCTCACCAAGCCGCGGATCATCGAGTTGCTGCTTCTGACGACCGTCCCGGTGATGTTCCTGGCAGCACGCGATGTGCCACCCCTGGCCCTGGTGATTGCGACCGTCGTCGGCGGGACGCTGTCGGCTGGCAGCGCCAACGCACTGAACTGTGTCTTCGACGCCGACATCGACACCAAGATGCGCCGCACGGCCCGTCGCCCGCTGCCGCGACACCGCGTGCCGACCGGCCATGCGCTCGTCTTCGGCCTCGTCCTCGGTGTCATCTCGACCGTGTTCCTGTGGATCCTGGTCAATCCGCTGTCAGCCGTTCTCGCGCTGGCCGCCAATGTCTTCTATGTCGTCGGCTACACCATGCTGCTCAAGCGCCGTACGTCCCAGAACATCGTCTGGGGAGGTGCCGCCGGCTGCTTCCCGGCCCTCATCGGCTGGACAGCGGTCACCAACGAGCTTGCGTGGGCGCCGGTCGTGCTCTTCCTCGTGGTGTTCTTCTGGACGCCGCCACATTTCTGGGCCCTAGCCATGCGGTATCGCGAGGACTATGCCGCGGCCGGTGTGCCGATGCTCCCGTCGCTGGTCTCGTCGCGCGAGGTGGCCGACCAGATCGTCACGTACTCCTGGGTGATGGTGCTGACGTCGCTGGTGTTGTGGCCGGTGGCCGGCACCGGCTCGTTCTACCCGACCGCCGCCATCGTGCTCGGCATCGTGTTCCTCGTCGAGGCCTATGACCTTCGCTCACGCGCGCGAGACACCGAGGACCTGTCGGTGATCAAGCCCATGCGTTTGTTCCATCTGTCGAACGCCTATCTGGCACTGCTGTTCGTCGCGGCCGCCGCAGATCCCTTCCTCGGCTGACCGGCCACCGCGCGCACCGTCATCAATGACGTGGCGGCCACCAGCAGGCCGGCGCCGAGCACGTGCGCTGCCACCAGGGCAACGGGCAGCCCGAGGTTGTACTGCAGCAGCCCGATGACAGCCTGACCGACCTCGATCGCGAGCAGCAGCCAAGCCGCCCGCCGAGCGATGCCGCGAAGCAGCACGATGCAGACGATCGTCGCGGCGACCAGCGCATAGGCGGACCAAGCATGGATGTGGCTGAACAGATAGGGGTCGAGTCCGTTGCGGGGAGCGGCTGCGTCGCCGGCATGCGGGCCGCTGCCCGTGACGACCGTGCCGAGGTACACGACGATGGCGGTGAGGGCCACGGTGCCGGCGACGGCCAGGCGAGCCGGTGCCGATGCGCGGTCACGCGGTCGGGACGCCATCTGGTCGATGAGGACGACGGCGCCGGCGATCAGGAACATCGACAGAACCAGGTGCAGCGCCACCAGCCAGGGGTTCAGTTCGGTCAGCACGGTGAGGCCGCCGATGACGCCCTGCAAGGGGATACCGGCGGCCAGCGCGATGGCCAGCCGCCGCATGGCCGGGGTGGCGCCCGACCAGCGCCACACACTGACCAGCGTGCCGAGGGCGATCGCGATGAGGACGTACGTCAGCAGGCGGTTGCCGAACTCGATCGCACCGTGGACACCCAGCGCCTGATGGGTCGTCCACCGCTCGGCGTCACACTTCGGCCAACGCGGGCAGCCGAGCCCGGAATCGGTGAGCCGGACGAGCGCGCCGGTGAGCACAATGCCGACGTTGGCGACCAGCGAGGCCCGGGCCCAGGTCAGCGGGCGGCCGGGAACGTTCACTCCCACCTAAACGTCCTGCTCGCGAGGCCGCCGGCGACGACGGCCCATACCGTCAGGACGACAACGACGGACACGTCCGGGTTCAGCCCGGCGAACACGTCGCGGAGACCTTCGCCCAGAGCGCCTGAAGGGAGCAGCTCGAGAAGCCGATGCGTCGACCCCGGGTAGCGAGTCAGGGGCACCAACAGCCCGCCACCGATCAACAAGAGCACGTAGACGAGGTTCGCCACCGCCAACGTTGCCTCTGCGCGCAGCGTGCCTGCGATGAGCAGGCCGAGCGAGCCGAAGGCGGCTGTACCGAGAAGTACGAGCAGGACCAGCCAGCCCAACGCGGACCAACCACCCTGGGGGTGCCAGCCGACCAGTCGGGCCACCGACGTCAGGACGATCAACTGGACGGTCTCGACCACGACGACCGCGCCGATCTTCCCGAGGAGCAGTCCCCACCGGGGGAGCGGTGCGGCGCCGAGGCGTTTCAGCACGCTGTACCGGCGCTCGAATCCGGTTGCGATGGCCAATGAGGTGAAGGACGTGGACATCACTGCAAGCGCGAGCACGCCGGGCGTGATGATGTCGATCGAGCGGCCCGGGCCCAGGTCGACCACGGCGTCCGACCGGGTCCCCATGATCAGCAGGAGGAGTGGGATCACCAGGGTCAGCAGCAGCTGCTCGCCGTTGCGCGCCAAGAGCCGCAACTCCATCAGCATCTGTGATCGCACCATGATGGCGGCCGGTGCGGCACCCGGGTGCGGGGTGAAGTCGAGGGTTCCCGCCGTCGGCTCGGTCATCGGAGCGCCTTCCCGGTCAGCTCGAGGAAGCGATCCTCCAGCGTCTGACGGTGAACCGAGATCGACCGCGGCAGAACGCCGTGGTCGGCGCACCACCCGGCGATGCCGGCCAACAACTCCGGATTGACCACCCCGGCGATGGCGTAGTCACCGGGCTGCCGCTCGTGGACGATGGTGCCGTCCGGCAGCGACGCCGCCAGTTTCGTCACGTCCAAGCTCGGCTCGGCGACGAGCCGCACGGTGTTCTCCTCGCCGGCGTGGACCAACTCGGCGGGAGTACCGGCGGCAATGACGCGGCCGGCGTCGACGATGTACACCTGATCGGACAGGGCCTCAGCTTCGTCCATGAAGTGAGTGGTGAGGACGGTGGTGACGCCGGCGCCGCGGAGCTCGTCGATCAGGTCCCAGGTGGCGCGACGGGCCTGCGGATCGAGGCCGGCGGTTGGCTCGTCGAGGAAGATCAACTCCGGTCGCCCGACGAGAGCCATGGCAAGGCTGAGCCGCTGCTGTTGGCCGCCGGAGAGGCGCCGGTACGTCGTCGTACCGCAGGAGCCGAGGCCCAGCCGCTCGATCAATGCCTCGACATTCAAGGGGTGGGCATAGAGCGACGCCATGTGCCGGAGCATTTCGTGTGCGCGAACACCCACCCAGGCGCCGCCGGACTGCAACATCACGCCGACTCGCGGACGCAAGGCGCGGGCGTCAGTGACGGGATTCAGGCCGAGAACGCGGACCACCCCGGACTGGGGCCGGCGAAAGCCCTCGCAGGTCTCGATGGTGGTTGTCTTGCCGGCCCCATTGGGGCCGAGGATCGCCGTGACGGTGCCTGCCTCAACGGACAACGACAAGCCATCGACGGCCGTGACCTCGCCGTATTTCATGACGAGGTCACGGACCTCGACGGCGGGCAGACTCACCAGATCAGTCTAGGGAGCCTGCCCTCCGTCAATCACACCGTGCCTGGGTCACCAATAGTGAGGTCGGCCTCCGACCGCGTGGCCCATGGAGCCGGCGATCCACAGCACGAGGCCGATGACCAGCAGGATTCCACCGACGGTGTACAGAATGCTGATGCCCAGGAAGTACCCGAGCAGGAGCAAAATGACTCCCATGACGATCATGAGGATCTCCTTTCGAGGCCCCGACCATGCGTGGGGGCGTCCTGCCTGAGATGTACCCAAATGTCGGAGCAGCATGAGAACCTGCAGCGGTGGATCTTCCGGTGATGCCGCCTGTCCAGCCGATGCTTGCCAAGTCAGTGGCCGGGGTACCGGCCGCCGAGTCCGTTGACGGCGGCCTGGTCTACGAGCCGAAATGGGACGGATTCCGCGCCATCGTCTTCCGTGACGGCGACGAGGTCGAGATCGGTTCGCGCTCGACCAAGCCGCTCACCCGGTATTTCCCGGAGGTCGTGGACGCGGTGCTCGCTCAGCTGCCGGATCGCTGCGTCGTCGATGGCGAGATCGTGGTGCCGGTCGACGGCCACCTTGAGTTCGATCTGCTGACCCAACGCATCCACCCCGCTGAATCCCGCGTGCGCAAACTGGCTGAAGAGACGCCGGCGCATTTCGTCGTCTTCGATCTGCTGGCACTTGACGACGAGTCGTTCCTTGACCGGCCGCTCTCCGAGCGTCGCGGCGCACTTGAGCAGGCGATGGCCGACGTGACGTCGCCGGTGCACCTGACCCGCATCACCACCGACGCCACCGAGGCTGAGGACTGGTTCAACGTCTTCGAGGGCGCCGGGCTCGACGGCATCGTCGCCAAACGACTCGCGTCGCCGTACGTCCCCAACGGCCGCACGATGCTGAAGGTCAAGCATGCGCGCACCGCGGACGTCGTCGTCGCCGGATACCGGCTGCACAAGAACTCAACCGCCGAGCGACCGCTCCTTGGTTCGATGCTCCTGGGGCTCCATGCCGACGACGGCCGCCTGCAGCACGTCGGAGTCTGCGCATCCTTCCCAGAGGCCCGCCGCGCTGCGCTGGTGGACGAACTCGCGCCGCTGGTCACGGATCTTGCCGACCATCCGTGGGGGCAATGGCAGGACGAAGCTGCGCAGATGTCGGGACGCCTGCCCGGAGGGCAGAGCCGCTGGACCGGCACCAAAGACCTGTCATTCGTTCCCCTCCGGCCCGAACGCGTGGCCGAGGTCGGCTATGAGCACATGGAGGGCCGCGGTGACAGCGCCCGGTTCCGGCACACCGCCCAGTTCAAGCGTTGGCGCGACGACCGCGCACCGGAGTCGTGCAACTACGAGCAGTTGGAGGAAGTCGTGGGCTACGACCTCGGCGATGTACTCACCTGAGTACCTTTCTGGCGTGACTCATCTGGAGGCTGACCAGCAGACGCACGTCGTTCGGATCTCGGACGTGCGTGTCGACGAGTCGTCGGGGCTGGCCTGCTCCGTGCGTCACGCACGCTTGATCTACACGATCAACGACGAAGACGGTCCGGTGTTCGCCATCGACTCGGACACCGGCAACACCGTGGGTACGTTCACCGTCGCCGGCCGAAAACTGAGAGATCCGGAAGCCCTGAGCCTGGGCCCTGACGGCACGCTGTGGATCGCCGATATCGGTGTCAATCGCGGGTCGAAGAAGGCGTTTGCGCTGTATGCGTTGCCGGAGCCAGGGGCGGGTGACCACGGTCCGCTCCCGGCGACCAAGTACCGGATCACGTACCCCGACGGCTCGCGGCCCGATGCCGAGGCGTTCCTCGTGCACCCGATGACGGGCGACGGATACGTCATCACACGGCAGTCGCCCGGCCGGCTGTACTGGTTCGGCCAAGGCAGCTTGGACCCCGAGCGCAAGAACCAGCTCGAACCGGTGATGACGGACCTACCGCCGCAGATCACCGATGCCTGTTTCACGATCGATGGCCGGTTCGTCTTGGTGCGGCAGAAGGGCCGGCGAGCTTCGGTGACTGTGCTGGACGCCACCAGTTGGCGCGTCGTCGACGCGATCAAGGTCCCGACGGTGAGGCAACCGGAGTCGATCGCAGCCGACCCGGGCGGCAAGCACGTCTGGATCGGCTCAGAAGGGGCGAACTCGCCGCTCATCCGGGTGCCGCTGCCGATCCAGTACGCAGCTGACGCCTAGTCGTTGCGGGCTTTGCTCGGCTGCACCCGCTTCGGCTCACCCGGCATCTTCGGGTACTCGGGGGGATAGGGCTCCTCACGTGGATCCGACTCCCACCACTCGAGTAGTGGCTCCAGGGAGTGCTCGACGTCGTCGATCTCCGCATGGGCGTCGCCGCGCTCGGCCAGGAGTCCGGGCACCGTGCGCAAAGTGAACTCCCGCGGGTCGGCCACGGACGCCAGATCATCCCAGCTCAGGGGCATCGATACGGGGGCCTCGGGACGCGGTCGAAGACTGTAGGCCGACGCGATCGTGCGGTCGCGACAGTTCTGATTGAAGTCCACGAAGATGTTGTCGCCGCGCTCCTCCTTCCACCATGCGGTGGTCACTCCCGGCGTGTGTTTCGCGAGCTCGCGGCCGACAGCGATCGCAGCGTGCCGAACATCGGTGAACGTCCACCGCGGTGCGACCCGGATGTAGACGTGGACGCCGTTCTTGCCGCTGGTCTTGACGAACGGCCGGATGCCGACGCCCTCGAGCAGCTCACGGCATGCCAGCGCTGCCTGAACCGCGTCGGGGAACGACGTGTCACCGTGCGGGTCCAGGTCGATCCGGAGTTCGTCCGGCCGGTCGTTGTCGTCCGATCGCGTCGGCCACGGATGAAAGGTGATCGTGCCCATCTGGGCCGCCCACGCGATCACGGCAGTGTGGTCAGGGCAGAGCTCGTCAGCCGACCGTCCGGACGGGAAGAGAACACGAGACGACCGGGCCCACTCGGGCATGCCGCGCATGAGTCGCTTCTGGTAGAACGCGTCGCCCTGCGGGCCGCGGCCATGGGTGGCCTCTCGCGCGGTCAACGTCATGCCGGGATGGACCCCCTTCGGCCACCGCTCCAACGCCGTGGGCCGATTCCGCAGCGCGCGCAAGATGCCGTCGCTGACATCGGCGTAATACTGAACGACGTCCAGCTTGGTGATTCCGGACACGGGGAATATCACCCGGTCGGGGCTGCTGACACGGACTGCACGCCCATCGACCTCGAGTTCGACCGCGTCCACAGCGTCAATCTACGGCCCGCTGATCCGACCGTCCTTAGGATGACGCCTGTGTTCCGTATCGAGTTGCCGCCAGGAACGCACTACGCATCGATGTGGGACATCCCGGACGAGTACGCCGGCATGACGGCATCGATGTTGCAGAGATCCCGGGCACTTGTCCTGCACGGCGAGGTGGATGTCACGATCCTCACGTTCCAGCACCGCAAGAGCTTCGACCCGGTGCGTGATCGGCTGCGCGCGAGCGGCGCCATGATCGACCGGATGCGGCTCATCAACGTCTGGGAGGACGTGTCCGCCTGGACCGACGACCAGCTCGGTGCCGCCATGACCACCTTCAATCGCCCCGTGCCCGAGGGGTGGGAGCCGCTCAAAGCGCGCGAAGCGGACGAGGGACGGCATGTCCGCGAACTGCGCGCCGAGTCGGGTCGGCACATTCAGATCGACCACTTCCGGCCCGATGGAACGCTCTTGGCGTCTGACCGTCGTCACGGGGAGGGCATGCGCGACCGTTCGGTGATCCTGTGCGACACCCGCGGCAACCCGTTGGGTGCATGGCGGCGGGCCAGCAGCTTCTTCGCGCTCTGGCTCGACACCCTGCGCCGGGATCCGGTCGCCTGGATCATCGTGGACTCCAAGACGAGCGCCAATTCGCTGATCAACTACAGCCGGCCGGACGTCGTGAAGATCCATGTCGTGCGCGGATCGCACCTGCAGCGCGGAGGCGAGGCGGGCACGCTGGTCCGCTCGCGCCGCAAGGTCATGAAACACCTCAACTCATGGGACACGGTCGTGTTCCTGACCACAACACAGCGGGACGAGGTCGCCGCGCTGCTCGGGTCGCAGGACAATCTGAAGGTCATCCCGAACAGTCGTAACGTGCCCCGTGAGGCACCGAGTCTGAGCCGGCCCTCCGGCCGCGGCGTGATGCTGTCGAGCCTGGTGGATCGTAAGCGCGTCCAGCACGCGATTCGGGCGATGGCAGAAGCGCGCGGCCGCCGGCTGCGGTGGAAAGGACGGCTGGAGGTCTGGGGGAGCGGGCCGCTCAAGCGAAAACTCAGCCTCCTCATCGTCAAGCTCAGGGCGCCGGTGAGGTTGCGGGGCTATTCCCCCAATGCCGTCGATGAGTTCGCCCATGCGTCCTTCTCATTGCTCACGAGCAGCGCTGAGGGGTTGCCCGGAGTGCTCATCGAGAGCATGGGACGTGGGTGCATCCCGATCAGCTACGACATGCCCTACGGCCCGGCCGACATCATCACCCACGGCGTCAACGGTTTCCTGGTGCCCAACGGCGACGTCAAGACGCTAGCCGCGCAGATCAAGTTCGTTGTCGAGTCTTCGCCGGCCGATCTCGCGCCCCTGCGGGAGGCTGCGTACAAGCGCGCTCTGGAGTTCAGTGACGAACGGGTCATGGGACTCTGGGCGTCTCTGATGGCGGAGATCGCCGCGAGGCGGGACACAAGCAATGCAGTCGATCGGTAACCTCGTCCCGTGTTCCTCACTTCGTTCGTCAACGGAACTTCGGCCACGCCCCCTCACGCCCTCGCGGGCGCGGGCGGTACCCCCAGGCCACGGGTGAGCCAGCTCATCCGTGACGCTCGGTAACCTCGTCCCGTGTCACACATCGAGTTGCCGGCGGGTTCGCATTACGCGTCGATGTGGGGCATCCCCGACCAGTACGCCGGCATGACCGCGTCGATGCTGCAGCGTTCGCGGGCCTTCGTGAAATTCGCCGGGGTCGACGTGACGGTCCTGACCTACGAGCACCGCAACGATTACGACGAGATCCGCGCCCGCTTGCGCGGCTCCGGGGCCATGGTCGACGGCATGTGGCTGGCCAACATGTGGGAGGACCTGCGCACCTGGGACGACAGCCAGTTGAAGGCGGCAGTCCCCACGTTCCAGGACACGGTCCACGACGGGTGGGAACCACTGGCCAACCGCGGAACCGCAACCGGCCCGCTCATCCAGGAGTTGCGGCAGGAGAGCGGACGGCACACCCAGATCGACTATTTCCGCGCCGACGGCACCATGCTCGCCTCCGACCAACGTCACGGCGTGGACTTCGCCGACCGTTCGGTGATCCTCTGCGACACCAGTGGTCAGCCGCTGGGCTCCTGGCGTTGGGTGAGCCGGCTCTACTGGCTGTGGCTGGACTCGCTGCCGCGCGACCCGATCGCCTGGATAATCGCCGACTCCAAGACGAGCGCCAACCCGCTCATCCAGTACGACCGGCCCGACGTTGCCAAGCTCCACGTCGTGCGCGGATCGCACCTCAAGCGCGTCCACGGTCGCACGACGAACAAGCTGGTGCGCTCGCGACGAACCGTCATGGAGAACCTGGACGCCTGGGATGCCGTGGTGTTCCTGACCAAGACGCAGCGCGACGATGTCGCCGCGATGATGGGACCGCGGAGCAACCTGCACGTGATCCCCAACAGCCGCAACGTGCCGGACAAGCTCACGAACGTCCAGCGCGCGACCGGCCGTGGCGTGATGCTGTCCAGCCTCGTCGAGCGCAAGCGCATTCAACACGCCATCCGCGCCATGGCCGATGCGCGGGGCCGACGATTCTGGTGGAAGGGCAAGCTCGACGTCTGGGGCCGCGGCCCACTCAAACGCAAGCTCATGTTGCTCATCCGCAAGCGGAATGCGCCGGTGAAGCTGCGCGGCTACTCGACCAGCGCCGCCGACGCATTCAGCACGGCGTCCTTCTCGCTGCTGACCAGCAGCGCCGAGGCGTTCGCCAACGTCCTCATCGAGAGCATGGGGCGCGGCTGCATCCCGATCAGCTACGACATCCCCTACGGCCCGTCCGACATCATCACGCACGGGGTAGACGGCTTCCTCGTCCCGAACGGCGACATCCAGGCGCTGGCGGCCCAGATCCGGGAGATCGTCGCTGCCTCACCGGCCGACCTGGTGCCGATGCGGGAGGCCGGCTACCTGCGCGCGCAGGAGTTCAGTGACGAGCACGTCATCGAGCTGTGGTCCGCGCTGATGAGCGAGATCGCGGCCAAGCGAGAGGCCGCGGGTGCCTGATCTGCATTTGCCCGCCGGCACGCAGTACGCGCTCACGGTCAACATCCCGGAGAACTACGGCGGCATGACGTCGTCGATGCTGCAGCGCTCGCGCGCCTTCGTGAAGCACGCCGGGACCGACGTCACGATCCTCACCTACGAGCACAGCCCGGATCTCGACACCATGCGGACGCGACTGCGTGACCGCGGCGCCATCATCGATGGAATCACGATCGCCAACCTCTGGGAGGACGTCCGCGGGTGGGACGACGTGCGGTTGCGGCGTGCCGAAGGAACGTTCCAGTGGGCTGCGCCCGACGATTTCGAGGTGCTGGGGGAGCGCGGTGACCATGTCGATCCGTGGAAGCGGCAGCTGCTCGATGCCGACGGCCAACTGGTGCAGATCGACTATCTGCGCGATGACGGCTCGGTGCTGTTGTCGGACCAGGCGGCCGAACCGGGCAAGCGCGGGCGACGCCTTGTGCTCTGCGACACGACGGGCCGACCGATCGGCTCGTGGTCCCACATGTTCCCGTTCTACTCCCAGTGGTTCGATTCGCTGAAGCGCGACCCCGTCGCCTGGATCATCGTCGAGTCGAAATCAAGCGCGAACCTGATGATGCGGTACCAACGGCCGGACGTTGCGCTGCTGCACGTCGTGCGCGGATCCCACCTCAAGAGTGGACCGGGCGGGCCCGCAGAACGCGAACTCGTCACGTCCCGCAAGCCCGTGATCGAGAACCTCGACGCGTGGGACGCGGTGGTCTTCCTCACTGAGCGTCAGCACGCGGACATCGTGGAGCGGTTCGGCCCACGCGACAACATCACGGTCTTGCCGAACAGCCGCAACCTGCCACCGAAGTTGACGAAGCTCCGTCGAGCGAGGGGGCACGGAGTCATGCTGGCCAGCCTCGACGGCCGCAAGCGAATCGGCCATGCCGTGCGTGCCATGGCCAAGGCGAAGCAACGACTCCCACGGCGCCGCCTGCGGCTCGAGGTCTGGGGGAGCGGGCCGCTCGAAGCCGACCTGCGAAAGCTGGTGAGCCAACTGGACGCGCCGGTCATCCTGCGCGGGCATTCGCCGACAGCCGCGCAGGAGTTCGCCAAGGCGTCGTTCTCCTTGCTGACCAGCCGGAGTGAGGCGCTGCCCGGCGTTCTGCTGGAAAGCATGGGACGTGGCTGCATCCCGATCAGCTACGACCTGCCGTACGGGCCGGCCGACATCATCACGCACGGGGTTAACGGGTTTCTCGTCCCATTCGGCGACGTTGACGCGCTGGCGGACCAGATCGCCCAGGTGGTGGCCATGCCGCAGAAGGACCTGGCCGCCATGCGGGAGGCCGCGTATCGTCGCGCGCTCGACTTCAACGACGAACGCGCAGTCCAGCGCTGGTCAGCCCTGATGTCCGACATTGCCGAGCGCCGCGGCTTCTGAGCTCGCCTCGTTCTCCGCAGGTAAGGGTGGCCTTCGTTGAATCGCCTTGATCAATAAAGGCACACTGGTGTTGTGAAAATTGCGCCAGCGGACGTGTCGGTGTCAGCCGACGACGCTCCCACGCGCGAACGCGTCGCCCGCGCACTGATGGAGGGCGGGCCGTCGACGGCCGCCGTTCTCGCGCGAGACCTCGGCCTGACGCCAGCCGGGATCCGGCGGCATCTTGACCAACTCGTGGCCGACGGCGTCATCGAGCCACGCGAACGACGAGCCGGCGCGCACCGCGGGCGGGGGAGGCCGGCCAAGGTCTTCGCCATCACCGATGTGGGGCGCGACCACTTCGGCCACACCTACGACGACCTCGCCAGTCAGGCGTTGCGCTACCTCCGCGACACCGGCGGCGACGAGGCAGTCGCGACGTTCGCCCGCAGCCGACTCGCCGAGCTCGAGGCCAAGTGCGCTTCGGCAGCGGAGTCGAGCAAGGATTCCGTCGCGGCGGTCGCCGACGCCCTCACCGCGGACGGCTACGCCGCTTCGGTCGAGCACTCGGCTGCCGGCGAACAGATCTGTCAGCACCACTGCCCGGTGTCCCACGTCGCCCACGAGTTTCCCGAGCTCTGCGATGCCGAGACCGAGATGCTCGCGCGCGTGCTGGGAACTCACGTCCAACGGCTCGCCACCATCGCCCACGGCGACGGCGTCTGCACCACCCACGTACCCACCCAATCCACCAAGAAGGTGACCCGATGAGCAGCTCCATTGAGGAACTGAATCCAGGACTCAAGGACGTCGGCCGCTACGAGTTCGGCTGGCACGATGCCGACCTCGCCGGCGCGACCGCCCAGCGCGGCCTGAACGAGAGCGTCGTCCGCGGCATCTCCGGTCTCAAGAGTGAGCCCGAATGGATGCTCGACCTGCGCCTCAAGGGCCTGCGCCTGTTCGACAAGAAGCCCATGCCGACCTGGGGCGCTGACCTGGACGGCATCGACTTCGACAACATCAAGTACTTCGTCCGGTCCACCGAGAAGCAGGCGGCCACGTGGGACGACCTGCCGGACGACATCAAGAACACCTACGACAAGCTCGGCATCCCGGAGGCCGAGAAGCAGCGCCTCGTCTCCGGTGTCGCGGCCCAGTACGAGTCCGAGGTCGTCTACCACTCGATCCGTGAGGATCTCGAGGAGCAGGGCGTCCTCTTCCTCGACACGGACACCGCGCTGCGCGAGCATCCCGAACTGTTCGAGGAGTACTTCGCGACGGTCATCCCGGTCGGCGACAACAAGTTCGCCGCGCTCAACTCGGCTGTGTGGTCGGGCGGCTCGTTCATCTACGTGCCGAAGGGCGTCCACGTCGACATCCCGCTGCAGGCGTACTTCCGCATCAACACCGAGAACATGGGGCAGTTCGAGCGGACGCTCATCATCGCCGACGAGGGCTCGTACGTGCACTACGTCGAGGGCTGTACGGCGCCGATCTACAGCAGCGACAGCCTGCACTCGGCCGTCGTCGAGATCATCGTCAAGAAGAACGCCCGGGTTCGTTACACGACCATCCAGAACTGGTCCAACAACGTCTACAACCTCGTCACCAAGCGCGCCATCTGCGAAGCCGGCGCGACGATGGAGTGGATCGACGGCAACATCGGTTCCAAGGTCACCATGAAGTACCCGGCGGTCTACCTGATGGGCGAGGGCGCCCGCGGCGAAACGCTCTCCATCGCGTTCGCGGGGGAGGGCCAGCACCAGGACGCCGGCGCCAAGATGGTGCACGCGGCGCCCAACACGTCCAGCTCGATCCTCAGCAAGTCGGTCGCGCGTGGCGGCGGACGGACGTCGTACCGCGGTCTGCTGCAGGTCAACGAAGGTGCTCACGGCTCGGCCAGCACGGTCAAGTGTGATGCGCTGCTGGTCGACCAGATCAGCCGTTCCGACACGTATCCGTACGTCGATGTGCGTGAGGACGACGTGACGCTCGGCCACGAGGCCACCGTCTCCAAGCTCAGCGACGACCAACTGTTCTACTTCATGTCGCGCGGCATGGAGGAGGACGAGGCCATGGCCATGATCGTCCGCGGCTTCGTCGAGCCGATCGCACGCGAGCTGCCGATGGAGTATGCGCTGGAGTTGAACCGGCTCATCGAACTGCAAATGGAAGGAGCGGTCGGTTGAGCCTGGCTCCCACATCGGCCGACGCAGTGAGCACTGCGCTCGAACTCGATCCTGTCGAAAGCCACCTTCACCCCGAGGGCTCCTTCGACGTCGATGACCACCCGGTCCCGAACGGCCGGGAGGAGATCTGGCGCTTCACACCGCTCAAGCGTCTCCGTGGTCTGCATCAGGACGCCGATTTGTCCGGCGACGCGTACAAGGTCGACGTCGATCTCGCGCCCGGGGTGACGGCGCAAAGCGTCACGCCGTCCGAATCAGCCCGCGGCGCGTCCGGGTACATCCCGACCGACCGGGTGTCCGCACGTGCGTGGGCGGCTGCTTCGTCGGTGTTCGAGGTGACCATTCCGGCGGAGGCCGAGATCGAACAGGCCACCACCATCCGATTGACCGGTCTCGGCGCCGACCATGCGGCCGCTGGACACCTGTTGATCCGGGCCGGGCGGTTCAGCAAGTCCGTCGTTGTCGTCGACTACAACGGATCTGCCACCTGGGCCGAGAACATCGAGGTCGTCCTCGATGACGGCGCCCAGCTGACCTTTGTCACCGTCCAGGACTGGGCCGACGACGCCGTGCACGTTGTCACGCAGCACGCGCGGGTCGGCCGCGACGCCAACCTCAAGCACGTTGCGGTGACGCTGGGCGGCGACGTCGTCCGAGCCAGCACGTCGGCCGACTACCTCGGCACCGGCGGCAGCGTCGATCTCTACGGCGTCTACTTCGCCGACGCCGGCCAGCACCTCGAGCACCGGTTGTTCGTCGACCACACCGCGCCCCGCACCCGCAGCAACGTCGAATACCGCGGCGCCCTGCAGGGCCAGGACGCGCACACCGTCTGGATCGGCAATGTCCTGATCCGCAAGGTGGCCGAGGGCATCGAAACGTTCGAACGGAACGACAACCTTGTCCTCACCGACGGCGCCCACGCCGACTCGGTGCCGAACCTGGAAATCGAGACCGGAGAGATCGAAGGTGCCGGGCACGCGTCCACGACCGGCAGGTTCGACGACAACCACCTTTTCTACCTGCAGAGCCGCGGCATCGAGGAGGACGAAGCGCGCCGGCTCGTCGTTCACGGCTTCTTCCACGACATCATCCGGCGGATCGGTGTGCCGGACCTGCAGGAGCGTCTGGTGGCGGCGATCGAAGACGAATTGGCGGGCGTCGTATGACCTTCACCAAGGCCGCGAACCTGTCCGATCTGCCCGATAACGCGCCGCTTGCCGTCGAAGTCGATGGCGTCGAGGTGGCATTGGTGCGCACCGGCGACAAGGTGTTCGCCATCCGGGACGAGTGCTCGCACGCCGCTGTTGCGCTCTCCGAGGGCGAGATCACGTTCGATGACCAGGGCACGCCGGAGATCGAGTGCTGGTTGCACGGCTCGACTTTCAACCTGTGCAACGGCCGCCCGGTCATCCTCCCGGCCACCGAACCGGTCCCCGTTTACCCCGTCAGCCTCGACGGCGACGCCGTCCTCGTTGACGTCCAGAACCCCCTGAAAGAGCAGGAAGCATGAGCACCCTCGAGATCAAGAACCTCCACGTATCGGTTAACACCGAGGAGGGCGCCAAGCCCATCCTCAAGGGCGTCGACCTGACGGTGAACTCCGGTGAAGTCCACGCGATCATGGGCCCCAATGGCTCGGGCAAGAGCACGCTTGCGTACTCCATCGCGGGACACCCGAAGTACCAGATCACCGAGGGCACCGTGACCCTCGACGGCCAGGACATCCTTGGCATGACCGTCGACGAGCGCGCCCGGGCCGGACTGTTCCTCGCCATGCAGTACCCGGTCGAAGTGCCGGGTGTGTCGGTCGCCAACTTCCTGCGGGCGGCCAAGACGGCCATCGACGGCGAGGCTCCCAAGCTGCGCACGTGGGTCAAGGACGTCAACGCGGCGCTCGAGCGGCTGAACCTCGACCCGACGTTCGGGCAGCGCAGCGTCAACGAGGGCTTCTCCGGCGGTGAGAAGAAGCGGCACGAGATCGCCCAGCTCGAGCTGCTCAACCCGAAGTTCGCGGTGCTCGACGAGACCGACTCTGGCCTCGACATCGATGCGCTCAAGATCGTCTCCGAAGGCGTCAACCGCTACACCGCGCAAGGAGACCGCGGCCTCTTGCTGATCACGCACTACACGCGAATCCTGCGCTACATCAAGCCGGACTTCGTCCACGTGTTCGTCAACGGCAAGGTCGCCGAGTCCGGCGGCCAGGAACTGGCCGAGAGCCTTGAGGCGGACGGCTACGACCGCTTCCTGAAGGCTGCAGTCTGACCATGAGCGCCGGATACGACGTCCAGAGGATCCGGAAGGATTTCCCGATCCTCGAACGTCGCCTGTCCGGCGACAGTGCCGAATCCTCGTGGCCGCTGGTCTACCTCGACAGCGCCAACACGTCGCAGAAACCGCTCTCGGTGATCGAGGCGATCGACGAGCACTACCGCTGGCACAACGCGAACGTCGCGCGGGCGATGCACGTCCTGGGCGCCGAGGCGACCGAGGGTTTCGAACTCGGCCGCACCAAGGTGGCCGAGTTCATCGGAGCGCTGAATCACGAGCGGGGCCGCGACGAGGTGATCTTCACCAAGAACGCCTCCGAAGCGCTCAACCTGGTGGCTCGTGTCCTCGGTGATGCCGGCCGGGTGAACGAGAACACCGACATCGTCATCACCGAGATGGAGCACCACTCCAACATCGTCCCGTGGCAGCAGCTGGCCGGGCGTTCCGGTGCGACGCTGCGCTGGTTCGGCATCACGGATGACGGACGGCTCGACCTCGCGAACCTGGACGAGCTCATCACCGAACGCACTGCCGTCGTCTCGCTGACATGGGTGTCGAACATGCTCGGCACCATCAATCCGCTCGACGTCGTGATCGCGCGGGCCAAGGCGGTCGGTGCGCTCGTGGTTGTCGACGCATCGCAGGCAGTGCCGCAGTTACCGGTCGACGTGGCGACCCTTGGTGCCGACTTCGTCGCCTTCACCGGACACAAGATGGTCGGTCCCACGGGCATCGGCGTGCTCTGGGGCCGCTACGACCTGCTGGCCGAACTCCCACCGTTCCTCGGCGGTGGCGAGATGATCGAAACGGTCACGATGGGCGCCTCGACGTTCGCCAAGCCGCCGCACCGGTTCGAGGCCGGAACACCCCCGATCGCCCAGGCGGTCGGGCTCGGTGCCGCTGTGGACTATCTGACGGCGATCGGCATGGACAACATCGCCGCCCACGAGCGTGAGATCACCGCCTACGCCTTGGGAGCCCTTCAGGAGATCGACGGCCTGCGGGTCGTCGGGCCAAGGGACGCGGTTGACCGCGGCGGAGCAGTCAGCTTCACCCTCGAGGGTGTGCACCCGCACGATGTCGCCCAACTCCTCGACTCACGTGGAGTCGCGGTACGCGCCGGGCACCACTGCGCCAAGCCCGCTCACCAACGGTTTGGCGTCCAGTCGACCACCCGTGCATCGTTCTACCTGTACACGACGACCGACGAAATTGATGCGCTCGTCGAGGCGTTGCACTTCACGAAGAAGTACTTCGGAGCCTGAATCCATGACAAGCACGCCCAACCTGGACTCCCTGTACCAGGAGATCATCCTCGACCACTACAAGAACCCGCACGGCCGCGGTCTGCGGGATCCGTATGAGGCCGAGGTCCATCACGTCAATCCCACATGCGGCGACGAGATCACGTTGCGGGTGCACGTGGACGGTGACCTCGTCGAGGATGTGTCCTACGATGCTGTTGGCTGCTCGATCAGCCAGGCATCGGCGTCGGTGCTGAACGATCTCGTTGTCGGCAAGTCCGTCCAGGACGGCTTGGCCGTGCTCGATGAGTTCCACGCCATGATGCAGGGCAAAGGGCAGGTCGTCCCGGACGAGGACGTCTTGGAAGACGGCGTCGCCTTCGCGGGCGTCGCGCAGTTTCCAGCCCGCGTGAAATGCGCGTTGCTGTCGTGGATGGCGTTCAAGGACGCCGTCCTGCAAGCGGAGGAGACCCCATCATCATGACTGACCATTCGGACTTTCCCGAGGTCGTCGACACCGACGGCGCCGGCTCGCCGGTCTCGACCGCGACGACCGGCGACGACGTCATCGAGGCGATGAAGGACGTCGTTGATCCGGAACTCGGAATCAACGTGGTCGATCTCGGCCTCGTCTACGGCGTCGACGTCGACGAGCACAGCAACGCCGTTCTGCAGATGACCCTGACGTCGGCCGCGTGCCCGCTGACCGATGTCATCGAGGACCAGACTCGTTCCGCTCTCGACGGCATTGTCAACGACTTCCGGATCGACTGGGTCTGGATGCCACCGTGGGGCCCGGACAAGATCACCGACGACGGCCGCGAGATGCTGCGCGCCTTGGGGTTCAACGTTGGCTAGGACACGCGCGCGTCGTCCCCGCGGGTCGGGCGGGTCCAACAACCGTTCCAACGACGGCATCCTGCCCGTACTCGCTCGCGTGGTCCGCGAGGTCGAGGCCGACGTGCGGCGTGGTCGCATCGGCCAGGCGACCCGGGCCAAGTTCCAGGCAGTCGCCATGCTGACCCGCGAGGAGCGGGTGAAGATCAAGGCAGACACGACTGCATCCGAAGCCTTCCGCACCGAGCAGCTGCGCCGGCTCGATGGGATTGCCACGATTCTGGCGACGTCCGCCGCCAGCGAGCCCAACCTCTTCACACTGCTTGGCGACGACGCCGTGGTGGCTCCCGAGACGCGAGCGATCCGGGCCGAGCTCGAAGAGGCGGCCGGTCTCCAGACGGCCGAGCCCGAGCCGGATGAGGCCGAGGTTCCCGTCGCCACCAAACGGGTCGTGCCGCGGGCCGTCATCTCTCGTCAGCTCGCCAATCCGTTCATGGCGCCGACCTTCACCGAGGGTGTCCCGATGCCCCAGCAGCGGCGGCTCGAAGGCTGGGAGCTCATCGGTCCGCTGTTGTCGTCGTTCGAGCGTGCTGCCCCCGGCGCTCCGGCGTGCATGGCCCTGCCTGAACCGGCGAGCCTGTTCCTCAAGGACGGGCGCCAGCTCATGCGACATCAGGCGCAGGTCATCGAGGCCGCCCGGGAGGGCCATCGGACCTTCCTGCTTGCCGACGAGCCCGGCCTCGGCAAGACCGCCCAGGCACTGCTCGCGGCCGAGGCCGCCAACGCATTTCCACTGCTCGCCGTCGTGCCCAACGTGGTCAAGATCAACTGGGCCCGGGAGGCAGCCCTGTGGACGCCACGGCGCACGGCAACGGTCGTCCATGGTGACGGCGACGATCTCGATGCGTTCGCCGACATCATCGTCATCAACTACGAGGTGCTCGACCGGCACGTCGGCTGGCTGGGCGAGATCGGCTTCCGTGGCGTCGTGCTCGACGAGGCCCACTTCATCAAGAACAAGACGTCCCAGCGTTCCAAGCATGCGCTCGAGCTGTCCAGGAAGGTGCGCTCCAGGGTCTCCCAGCCCCTGCTGATGGCCCTCACCGGAACCCCGCTGATCAACGACATCGACGACTTCCGTGCCATCTGGGAGTTCCTCGGCTGGATCGACGGCAAGCAGCCGCTGCGCGACCTCATGGCCCGGCTCGAGAACAACGGCCGTACGCCGCTGGAGCCCGGCTTCTTCCCGGCGGCTCGCCAGAGCGTCATCGACATGGGCATCGTCCGCCGCCGCAAGCAGGACGTCGCAGCAGACATCCCGGCGCGGCGCATCGCCGATCTCCCGGTCGAGCTCTCCGACGACGACGGCCGTTCCATCCGGGCCGCAGAAGCGGAGCTGGCCCGGCGTCTGGTGCGTCGTTACGACGCTGCGGCCGAGGCACGGACCACGGGCGAGCCGGTGGCCGGCATAGACCTGGACCTCGTCCGCCGGGTCGCCCGGATGGAGCGCGAGGACGCCAAGGACGCATCGGCTGGCGACAACGTCTTCGGCATGATGCGCCGAATCGGCCTGGCGAAGGCCGGCCTGGCAGCCGACTACACTGCTCAACTGGCGCACAGCGTCGGCAAGGTCGTCTTCTTCGCCAAGCACATCGACGTCATGGACACCGCCGAGCAGGTCTTCAAGGATCGCGGCATCCCGTTCATCTCCATTCGCGGCGACCAGTCGCGGACGGCCCGCCAGGACGCCGTCGACGCGTTCATGAACGACCCCGAGGTCATGGTGGCGGTCTGTTCTCTCACCGCCGCCGGCGTCGGCCTCAACCTCCAGGTTGCGTCGAACGTCGTCCTGGCCGAGCTGTCCTGGACGGACGCAGAGCAGCAGCAGGCGATCGACCGAGTGCACCGCATCGGACAGGACGCTCCTGTCACGGCGTGGCGCATCATTGCCGCCCAGACGCTCGATCCGCGCATCGTGGAACTCGTCGACAGCAAGGCGAACCTGGCCGCGCGTGCGCTGGACGGTGCTGACGTCACCGACGAAGGCGCGGTCGACGTTCAGCTCGAGGCGCTGGTTGGCCTGTTGACCGACGAACTTCAGGCCCGGCTCGACCGGGCGTCGACGTAGCGGCGAATCCGAACTAGAAGCCTGGTCGCTGGCGCGGGGTCCGGATGCGCCGTCCGGTGATGCTGTTCGGCGTCACCTCGATCAGGAGTTCGCGTGGCCCGGAAGCCCACGGCCTCGGCCCGCCCGGGGACAGGTCGACGTCGAGGTCCTCGATCTGCCGCGCCTTGCCGGTCAGCACGACGCTCCAGCCGAGATGCTTCGACTCGTCCGCATGATCGATCTCGAAGACGACCTCGTCAGAACCGTCCGCCAGTTCAGCCAGCACACTGTCCGGCGAGGTCTTGAGGTACACGCAGCCGTTCCGGTACACGAAGTTGACCGGCAGGAGCTGAAGTCCTTCGCGGGCACGAAACGCCAAGCGGCCGACGGTGGTCGCGCTGGCGAGAAGCGTCTCGCAATCGCGCGTCGACAGGTACTCGAGGCCCGAGGGGGACCGGGGCGATGTGTCGGTCGGTGCCTTCCGCATGGTTCACCTCCAGGAGTGCCCGCAACCCTTCGGTCGCGGTCGTGGCACTCCCACTGTCAGCCCTGAGGCACCCCGCCGGCCAGTGGCCTTGGACCGCCCCAGGAGGGCCAATGGTCCCGCCGTGCGGTCCTCAGTTCGGATAGGCGAAGACGATGACGTTCGCGTTCCACTTGCGGCCGTCGTAGCCGGCACTCGTGACGAGGACCAGTCGGCCGTCGTGGAGGTCCGGATCGAACAGGTCTTTCGAGTGCTTGGCGATCTTCTTCTTGTTCCAGATGAAGACGTCCTGGACCAGAAAGCTGGCGGTCCGGTCCTTTGACCGAAGCCAGATGGTGGCGCCGCGTCGGATGTCCCGGAGCTTGTTGAGGGGCGAATAGCCGGCGTGCGCTGCGTGTCCGGTGAGCAGCGACTGGCCTGTCGCCGACCCCGGTTGCGCGCTGCTTCGCCACCAGCCCACCGTCCTGACGTTGGCCGGCGGCACGAGGACGTCGCCCTTCAAGCCGATCGAGATGACCGGCGCCTTCGACCGCAGCGAGGGGATCTCCAGGCTCACCGGTTCGCCGATCGGGGCAAACGTGGGACCGAGTGACGACGTCACGACGCGTGGGTTCGGCAGGATGGTCGACGTGACGGCCGTGCCAACGAGGAAGACCAGCAGGATCGCCCCGGGGGCGGAGAGCCACACCCCCACCCGTCGCGCGACCTGCATGGGAACAGGCTGCCATCAATCGGGCTCGTGCACCCCGGGTAACCTCGCTCAGTGATCAATGTCGCAGGGGTGGAACTGCGTTTCGGTGCCCGCCTCCTCATGGAGAACGTCTCGTTCCGCGTTGCCGACGGCGACAAGATCGGGTTGGTGGGCCGGAACGGCGCCGGGAAGACGACGCTGACGAAGATCCTCGCCGGTGACGGTCAGCCACATGCCGGCACCATCACGCGGTCCGGCACCATCGGCTACCTCCCGCAGGACCCGCGCGTCGGCGACACCACGATCCTGGCGCGCGACCGCATCCTGTCGGTGCGTGGGCTGGACGACGCGCTGCGGCGGATGCGCGAGACCGAGTCGGCCATGCAGTCCGACGACGCCGACGTCGTCGAGCAAGCGATGAAGAAGTACGCCAACGCCGAAGCGGCGTTCCTCGCCGGCGGCGGATACGCAGCAGAGTCCGAGGCCGCGACGATCGCGGCAAGCCTCGGACTCGACGAGCGCGTGCTCGGCCAGGAGCTGGGAACACTCTCCGGCGGCCAGCGCCGGCGCATCGAGCTGGCGCGCATCCTGTTCTCCGATGCCGACACCCTGCTGCTCGACGAACCGACGAACCACCTCGATGCCGACTCCATCACCTGGCTGCGCGGTTTCCTTGCCGACTTCTCCGGCGGGCTGGTCGTCATCAGCCACGATGTCGAGCTGCTGCAGCAGGTCGTCAACAAGGTGCTCCACCTGGACGCCAACCGGGGCGAGATCGACGTCTACAACATGGGCTGGAAGCGGTACCTGGAGCAGCGCGAGACCGACGAGCGCCGACGCAAGCGCGAACGCGCCAACGCCCTGAAGAAGGCCGAGCAACTCACCGAGCAAGCCAACAAGATGCGTGCGAAGGCAACCAAGGCCACCGCAGCACAGGGGATGCTCAAGCGGGCCGAGAAGCTCCGTGCCGGCGTGGAGGACGAGCGTGCCGCGGACCGGGTCGCCAAGATCGCGTTCCCGGCGCCGGCGCCGTGCGGCAAGACGCCGCTGTTCGCGAAGGAACTGTCGAAGTCCTTCGGTTCACAGGAGGTCTTCACCGACGTCGACCTGGCCATCGACCGGGGGAGCCGGGTCGTCGTGCTCGGACTCAACGGTGCCGGCAAGACGACTCTTCTGCGGATCCTGGCCGGTGTCGAGCAGTCCGACACCGGTCAGATCGAGCCCGGCCACGGGCTCCGCATCGGCTACTACGCGCAGGAGCACGAGACGCTGGACACGTCCAAGACGGTCCTGGAGAACATGCGGGCTTCGGCGCCATCCCTGACGGACACCGAGGCACGGAGCGTGCTCGGTGCATTCTTGTTCAGCGGGGACGACTCGTCGAAGTCTGCCGGCGTCCTCTCCGGCGGCGAGAAGACACGTCTCGCGCTGGCCGGCCTCATCGTCTCCCGGGCGAACGTCCTGTTGCTGGACGAACCGACGAACAACCTGGACCCGGCCTCCCGGGAAGAGGTCCTGTCCGCCATCCGGGACTACGAGGGAGCGATCGTGCTGGTCACCCACGACGACGGCGCCGTGGCTGCGCTGGAGCCGGACCGCGTCCTGCTGCTCCCGGACGGCGACGAGGATCTCTGGAACGACTCCTACGCCGATCTCATCGCGTTGGCCTGAGGCGCGCGTCCGAACCAGAACGGGCCGATGAGTGCGAGTCCGGCGAAGAACCACCACTGGAGCGCGTAGAAGAAGTTGAGCGCGTGTCCGACGTGGGGAGCTGGTTCAGGCGCAAGTCCGACGGTCCTCGGTTTCTGCAGGTTGATGAACCCCGGCAACAGCTCGTGCCCCACGTACCGCTGCAGTCCGTGGCTGGCGATGGCGCGAACCTGGCCGTCCACCGGCACGACGGCGTTGTCGTCGGCCCGGTTGTCCGGCCGCAGCCAACCTTCGACGGTGACCTCACCGCGCGGCGGTGGGGGAATGTCGGTCGGTCGAGCATTCGTGTTCGCCGTGGCCAGCCACCCGCGGTTGACGAGCAGCGCCGCTCCATCGGCCAGGATCAGGGGAGTGACGACATCAGCACCGGGCTTGCCCTCGCGCGTCGTGAACTTCACCGTGACCTGGCGGCGCGCATCAAAGGTCCCGGTGGCCCGAACGCGAGTCCATTCGTCATCCTCGGGCACGGCACGTCCGACCCGCAGGACAGATGCGATCGGGACGGCAGGCGCACCGAGGTTCCGTTCGATGACGGCCTGCTGATGCTGCTTGTCCTCCATCCGATGCCACTGCCAGAAGCCGAGCCGAACGCACAGCGCCGCCACGGCGAACGCCCCGAGCGTCAGCAGGATCGTCCGGCGGGTGAACATGGCGTGAGGTTATAGCCTGCCCGAATGCGCAGTGGTCTGGCCTTCGCGATCACCTCGGCGTTCTGCTTCGGCCTCGCCGGCGCCACCGCCTCGGCGATGTTCGACGCCGGCTGGTCCGCCGGTGCAGCCGTCGCCGTGCGCGTCGCGCTCGGTGCAACCGTCCTGGCGCTACCGGCTCTGCTCGCCCTGCGTGGTCGCTGGGCCGCGGTGCGCGGGCAGATGCGCCTGCTGCTGACCTACGGCATCCTGGCCGTCGCCGGCGCCCAGCTCTGCTACTTCTACGCCGTCTCGTACCTGCCGGTCGGCGTGGCCCTGCTCATCGAGTACACCTCGCCTGTGGGCGTCGTGGTCTGGATGTGGGCGCGCCACGGCCAGGTGCCGACGCGCCTGACGCTGGTGGGCGGCACCATCGCCCTCGTCGGCCTGGCACTCCTGATCGATGCCTTCGGAAGCACCGTGTCGCTCGACCCCCGCGGCGTGGCGTGGGCGCTGGCAGCCATGGTCGGGGCAACCGCCTACTTCGTGATCTCTGGGCACGGGGATTCCGGAGTTCCTCCGGTCGCTCTCGCCTGGTTCGGGCTCACGATCGCGGCGTTGACCATGGGCGTGGTTGGCCTGACCGGCGCACTGCCGCTGCACGCTGGCACCGCCGACGTGGCGTACCGGGATGTCACCGTCCCCTGGGTGCTGCCCGTCCTCGCTCTCGGCGTCGTCACGGCGGCACTGGCCTACCTGACCGGCATTGCCGGCGTCCGTCGACTCGGAGCTCGGCTGGCGTCCTTCGTCGGGTTGACGGAGGTGCTGGCTGCCGTCCTTTTCGCCTGGCTGCTCCTGGCCGAGCTACCCACACCGTTGCAGTGGCTCGGTGGGGTCCTCGTGCTCGGGGGCGTCGTCGTGGTGAAGTGGGGGGAGCCGGCGCCGGCACCCGAGGCTGCGCTTCCGACGGTGTAGCCCGGGACTCGACACCTAGACTGGCCCCATGCAGCTGGCCGACCGCCACGGACGTGTGGCCACCGACCTACGGGTTTCGCTGACCGATCGCTGCAACCTGCGGTGCCACTACTGCATGCCGGCCGAGGGGCTGGAGTGGATGCCGAACGAGCAGATTCTGACGAACTCCGAGGTCATCAGACTCATCGGCATCGCCGTCAACCGGCTGGGCGTGACCAACGTGCGGTTCACCGGGGGAGAGCCGCTCCTGCGCAAGGGCCTGCCGGAGATCGTTGCCGCCACCCACCAACTCGGCGCGCGGACGGCCCTGACGACCAACGGGCTTGGTCTGCAGCACCTGGCACAGCCGTTGAAGGACGCGGGACTGGACCGCGTGAACGTCAGTCTCGATTCAGTCGATCGCGCCACGTTCGAGGCGATCACACGTCGTGATCGGCTCGCCGACGTCATCGCCGGGCTCGAGGCGGCCGACGCCGCCGGCCTTCGTCCGGTCAAGGTCAACGCGGTCCTGCTCCGCCACCTCAACGAGGATGAGGCGCCCGAACTCATGCGGTGGTGCATCGAGCGCGGTTACGAGCTTCGCTTCATCGAACAGATGCCGCTCGACCCGCAACACGGCTGGACGCGCGCCGACATGATCACCGCCGACGAGACGCTGGAGCTGCTGAGTGCGTCCTATCGGCTGACGGCGCTCGACGGGCGCGGTTCCGCGCCGGCGGAGCGCTACCTGGTGGACGACGGCCCGCACGCGATCGGCATCATCGGATCGGTCACCCGCCCGTTCTGCGGGGATTGCGACCGGGTCAGACTGACCGCCGATGGCCAGGTGCGCAATTGCCTGTTCGCCCGCGAGGAATCGGACCTGCGCACGGCGCTGCGGGCCGGTGCGTCGGATACCGAGCTAGCCGAGCGGTGGGTGTTGGCGATGGCCTCGAAGCTGCCCGGGCACGGGATCGACGATCCAAAGTTCCTGCAGCCGAGCCGCCCGATGTCCGCAATCGGCGGCTGAGCCCCCGCTCAGTCGGGCTTGGCGACCGTGCCGGGCGGGTGGTTGAGCAGGTCGGCTCCGGTGCCGTGCTGGCGAACACCGGCGTTCGCCAGGATCACCGACGTGTAGGGCAGGATGACCGCGGCAGCGAACAAGATGGCGCCGAGCCATGCTCCCACCGTTTGCCAGGCGATGACTGCGCCGATGAAGCACACCGTCCTGATCGCCATCGCGATCACGTAACGTCGTTCGCGGCCGCCGATTTCGTCGCGTTGGCCCGACCTTGCTGACGTAACGGAGTACACCGGTTCGCGGTCCATGCCTTCAGCCTACGCTCGGGTGCCAGTGCGCCCATCTCCAGCGGCTACGCTCACATCATGAGCAACCGCACTTATCGCGTCACCGAGATCGTGGGAACGTCGCCGGACGGCGTCACGCAGGCCATCGAGAACGGCATCGCCCGCGCCGGACAGACGTTGCGGCACCTCGACTGGTTCGAGGTGGAGGGCATCCGTGGCCAGATCGAGGGCACCGATGTCTCGCACTACCAGGTCACGATGAAGCTCGGCTTCCGTCTGGAAGACCAGGAGTAGTCAGTCGGAGGCGTCGGCGGCTTCGATTTCCTCTCGGCTGATCCCGAGGAGATACACGATCGAGTCGAGGTAGGGGACGTTGACCGACGTCCTCGCCTGGTCGCGGACGAGCGGCTTGGCGTTGAACGCCACGCCGAGACCTGCGGCGGCGAGCATGTCCAGGTCGTTCGCGCCATCGCCGATGGCCACGGTGTTCTTCAAGGCCACGCCGGCCTCGTCGGCGAACTGTCGCAGCGCCGCGGCCTTCCCGGCACGGTCGACGATCGGGCCGACGAGCTTCCCGGTGAGCCGTCCATCGACGATCTCCAGCTCGTTGGCCGCCACGTAGTCGATGCCGAGCTCCTCGGCGAGCGGCTCGATGATCGGACGGAAGCCGCCGCTCACCAGAGCGAAGCGGTAGCCGAGGCGTTTCAGCGTACGAATCATCGTCCTGGCTCCGGGCGTGAACTGAATGTCGCGCCGGACGGTGTCCAGCAACGAAGCCTCGAGTCCGGCCAGCATCGCCACGCGCCGGCGGATCGACGTCTCGAAATCGAGTTCGCCCCGCATCGCAGCCTCGGTCGCCGCAGCCATCTCGGTCTCGAGACCGGCGTGGGCGGCCAGCATGTCGATGACCTCACCCTGGATGAGCGTCGAGTCCACGTCCATCACCACGAGGCGTTGCGCATGGCGCAGGATGCCGCGCTCCTCGACGGCCACGTCGATGCCATGGTCGAACGCCACCTCGAGCAGCAGGGTCTGCAGGTCGTCGGGCTCGACTCCGGAGACCTCGAGCCGCAGTGCGGTGACCGGGTACCGGGCCAAACGCAGAATGCGGTCGATGTTCCCGCCGGCAGCGGCAATGCGCGAGGTGAGCGCTGCCATGGCTGAGGGCTCGAGCGGGTGCCCGAGCACCGTCACATTCGCCCGGCCGACGCGACGCGGACGATTGTCGCCGACACCGTGCTCGATCTCGACCTCGAGAGCAAGGTCGGCGGCCAGGTCGCGCACCGCATCGGCCAGCTGCTCATGCTTCTCCGGGCGAGTGACGAGCGCGCTCAGCACAAGTCGGCCACGCACCACGAGCTGCTCGACGTCGACGATCTCCAGCGAGAACGCCGAGAGGCAGTCGAACAACGCCGTGGACACACCGGGGCGGTCCGGACCCGTCAGGGTCAGCAGGATCGTGGGGCCGGTGAGGTGCGGGGTGGGGACGTGTTCGGTCATCGGGTCCGAGGCTATCGTTGAGGCCGTCTGCACGTGGCCCGAGGGAGAGTGGATGTCAGCGGCGTTCGAGCTCGCCCACGTCACGGTGGTCCGATCGGGCAAAGCCCTGCTCAACGACGTGTCCTGGCGCGCGAACGTCGGCGACCGCTGGGTCGTCATCGGCGCGAACGGCGCCGGCAAGAGCACGCTGATGCAGATCCTCGGTACGACGATGTTCCCCACGTCCGGCGAGGCGAAGATCCTCGGGGAACGGCTCGGCGAGGTCGCCGTGTTCGATCTGCGCACACGCATCGGCTTCACCGGCACGACCGTGGCCGACCGGATCCCCGCGGACGAGTCCGTACGTGACGTTGTGATGTCAGCTGCACACGCGGTCACCGGCCGTTGGAACGAGGAGTACGAGGCCGAGGACGTCGCGCGGGCGGACCAGATCCTGGGCGAACTCGGAGTCCGCGCCTTGGCCCATCGCACCTTCGGCACGCTGTCCGAAGGGGAGCGCAAGCGGACGCTGGTGGCACGTGCCCTGATGACCGATCCCGAACTGCTGGTGCTCGACGAACCCGGCGCTGGACTCGACCTCGGCGCCCGCGAGGACCTGCTCGCCAGCCTCGAACTCCTGGCCGCCGTCCCGGAGTCGCCGGTCCTGGTCCTCGTGACGCATCACGTCGAGGAGATCCCGCGCGGCTTCACCCACGTCCTGATGCTGCGGGACGGCGAGGTGGTCGCCAGCGGCCCGCTTGCGGAGACCTTGACGGCGGAGAACCTGAGCCGCACGTTCGGAATGCGACTGCACCTCGACATCGTTGATGGACGCTACGCTGCGCGTCGGGCAGCATTTGGGCATCGAGCCGGATGAGGGAGTTGTCATGACCGACTGGATTGCCGAGCATGCCGCGCTGACCTGGCTGGCGGTCGCCGTGATCCTCGCAGTCGTCGAACTGCTGAGCATGGATTTCGTCTTGCTCATGTTCGCCTTGGGCGCACTTGCCGCGGCCGGCGCCGCGGCACTCGGTGCACCGCTCTGGCTCGCCGTCGCGGTGTTTGCCGTCGTCTCGGTGGCGCTGCTCTTCCTGCTCCGCCCGGCGCTGCTGCAGCGCCTGCACAGCGGTCCCACCTTGGCCACCGGTTTCTCGAACCTGGTCGGGCGGAACGCGTTGGTGCTCCAGTCGGTCGATTCGCGTGATGGCCGCGTCCGGATCGGCAGCGACGAGTGGTCGGCGCGGACGTCTGACCCGCAGTCCATCGAGGTGGGCGTCGAAGCCCGCGTCGTCGCCATCGACGGCGCCACTGCCGTCGTCACAGCTGTGCACACGGAGGAGAAGTCCTGATGGCTTTCACAATTGGCGTGGTCCTTCTGGCGGTCCTCGCGATCGCCTTCATCTCGATGACGGTCAAGATCGTGCCGCAGGCGCGCGCCGGCATCGTGGAGCGTTTCGGCAAGTACCGGTCGACGCTGTCGGCCGGCCTGAACATCGTCGTTCCGTTCATCGACCGGATGCGCTACCTGATCGACCTGCGCGAGCAGGTCGTCTCGTTCCCGCCCCAACCGGTGATCACCGAAGACAACCTCACCGTCTCGATCGACACGGTCATCTACTTCCAGGTGACCGATCCGGTCGCGGCCACCTACGAGATCGCCGACTACATCCAGGCGATCGAGCAGCTCACCATGACGACGTTGCGCAACATCGTGGGTGGCATGACGCTCGAGCACTCGTTGACCAGCCGCGACCAGATCAACTCCCACCTGCGCGGTGAGCTCGACGGCGCGACCGGCAAGTGGGGCATTCGCGTCAACAGGGTCGAGCTCAAGGGCATCGATCCGCCGGCGTCGATCATCGATGCCATGGAGAAGCAGATGCGGGCCGAGCGGGACAAGCGCGCACTCATTCTCACCGCCGAGGGTGAGCGCCAGTCGGCCATCCTCACGGCCGAAGGTGAGAAGCAGTCCGCGATCCTCACCGCCGAGGGCGAGCGGCAGGCCACCATCCTCACCGCCCAGGCCGACCGACAGGCAGCCATTCTTCGGGCCCAGGGCGAGGCGCAGGCGATCCAGGCCGTGTTCCAAGCGATCCACGACGGGAACCCGGACCAGAAGCTGCTGTCCTACCAGTACCTGCAGACGCTGCCGAAGATCGCCGACAGCCCCAATGCGAGTACTTGGATCATTCCGGCCGAGCTGACCAAGGCCCTCGGAACGCTGGGCGGCACGATCGGCACGATTCCGGTCGACGGCGGCGGCAGCAAGAACCGGGTCGACCTCGATGCCCCGGTCGCTGACGAGGGTGACGGGGTCGACGACGCAGACACCCAAGCGGCCGTCGAGCAGGCGCTCGCAGCGGCCAAGCGGGCCGAGGTGCCGACGGCCGGCGACCAGGATCCCGGCGAGCCCCGCGCCTGATCCGGCAGCAGGGGGAGGACCCTGCGGTTGCGATGCGGTATCGGCGCCACCAATCGGTGACCGGCGCTCCGGAGCTCACGTACGATGAGAACCCTGCGTTCGCACTGAACTCCGCAGACCCCCACGATGACGATCGATACCCAGACCCGACCCCCAGTCGAGACTCCGACCCGGCGCCAGCGTCGGCGGTCGGGGCGGCGGATCGCGGCGATCATCGCCGTGCCGCTGATCCTGGTGATTCTCGCTGCGTTCGGCATTGTCTTCCGCGCCGTCGTGACTCAGCACCGCGCTCTTCAGGTCGACGCGCCGCCATTGGCGCTCACGCCGATGGCCACAGCCGCAGCACCATCCAGCGCAAACTCATCGGGCGGTGCTCAGGTCAGCGGCGGCCCCATGGTCGACCCCACCTGGATCCAGCAGACCTCGGCGATGACAGGGATTCCGCCGCGGGCGCTCGAGGGATACGGCAAGGCGCAACTCCAGATCTCCGTGATGAAGCCGGCCTGTCGCTTGGGCTGGAACACGCTGGCCGGAATCGGTTGGATCGAGACCGGGCACGGCACAACGCGCGGCTCGACGCTCCTGCCGGACGGTCGCACCTCCAAGCTGATCCTCGGCCCCGCGCTGGACGGCACCAAGGGCACGCGAGCAATCAAGGCGACCGCTGCAGACCACGCCGCCACCGGCGACCCGGAATGGGATCACGCTGCCGGGCCGATGCAGTTCATCGGCGGTACCTGGGCTCGGTGGGGCACCGACGGCAACCGGGACGGCATCGTCGACCGCAACAACATCGATGATGCTGCGCTGTCGGCGGCGATGTACCTGTGCGCCGGTGGGCGCGACCTGAGCTCCGGCGAGGGGTGGTCGGACGCGGTGCACTCCTACAACCACAGCAACAAGTACGTGCTCGCCGTCAACAAGCGGGCCAACAAGTACGCCATGGACGCGCTGAGCTGATCACCCCCGGTGGTCGAGGTGCCGCCTGCTCGCCGGGCCGATGCGAGCGTCAGTGCTGATAGGTGCCGGTGATGATGGCGCGGGCAAGGGTGTTGAACGCGAGCTTGAATCCGACAACTGCCGGCGTCGCACCCTGGACCTCCAGGCTGGGGACACCGACGGCATGGATGACGAAGTGATAGTGGTGCACCTGGTCACCCTCGGGCGGTGCGGCACCACCGAAGTCGAGCGTGCCGAAGTCGTTGCGCACGTGATGGCCGCCAGGCAGGGTGTCGTCGCCGGCACCGGCGCCGGCGTCGAGCGAGGTAACGGAAGCCGGAATGTCGGCGACCACCCAGTGCCAGAAGCCCGACACGATGGGCGCGTTCGGGTCGAAGCAGGTGACGACATAGGACTGTGTCTCAGCCGGCGCGCCACTCCACGAGAGCTGCGGTGAGGTGTTGCCAAGGGCGTAGACCTGATCGTCCTTGAGCGGGGCACCGTCGGTGACGTCAGCACTGGTCACCGAGAACGACGGAACCGGCGGAAGCAGGAGGTACGGATTGGGCGCAACGGGGCGATCAAGGCTAGTCATATTCGCAGCGTAGCCCGGGTCGGCGGCTTCGCCGGCGAGCAGGGGCTACGCGTAGGTGCGCCTACGCTAACGGCGTGATCGGTCCAGTGCCAGAGTCCTTGCGCATCTTCACGGAGTTGCGCGATGTCCAGCTGCGTACCGCCATGGAGTCCGAGCTCGGCATCTACATCGCCGAGGGGGAGAAGGTCATTCGGCGAGCTGCCGAGGCCGGTCATCGGCCGCGTTCGTTCCTGCTGGCAGCCCGGTGGGTCGATTCGCTGGCTGACGTCCTTGCTCGCTACGACGTTCCCTGCCACGTGCTCGAGGAGGCAGAGATCGAGCGTCTCACCGGCTTCCATGTGCATCGAGGCGCGCTGGCCGCATTCGAGCGTCCCGCGTCCACGCCGGCGCCGGAGCTGCTCGCTCGCGCCCGACGGGTCGTGGTGGCCGAGGACCTGGTGGACCACATGAATGTCGGCTCGATCTTCCGCAATGCGGCGGCGCTCGGCTTCGACGCCGTGGTGCTGTCACCCCGCTGTGCAGATCCGTTCTACCGCCGGTCGATCAAGGTCGCGATGGGTGCGGTCTTCTCGTTGCCACACGCCCGCCTGGACGACTGGTTCGCTGCGCCGTCCCTCCTGCGGGACGCCGGATTCACGACGTATGCCATGACGCTGGCCGACGATGCTCTGCCGCTCGACACCGTCGACCCCGCGGAGCGTTCGGCCATCATCGTCGGGAGTGAGGGGCCAGGACTCAGCCAACACTGGCAGCGCGAAGCCGACGTGCGGATGACCATCCCGATGGCGGCCGGCATCGACTCGCTCAACGTCGCCGCGTCGCTGGCGATCGCCTGCTGGCACTTCTCCCGAGGCTGAGTCAGTCCTCGTCCTCGTCCTCGCCCATCATGGGCGAGACCGGCCAGTCGTCGGGGTAGCGGTCCGCGAGCTCCTTGTGCCGCTTGTACAGCTTCTTGCGCGCGCGATCAGGAACGCGATCGCCGAACACCGTGCCGAAAAGGTGGTCTGTCTCGTGCTGGAGGCACCGTGCGAGCAGGCCCGTCCCGGAGAACTCAACCGGCTCGCCGTACTCATCGAAGCCGGACACGTGCGCTGCGTCCGGGCGCGTGCACTCGATGAACGCGCCGGGCAGCGACAAGCAGCCTTCGTTCTCCTCGTCCAGCTGGCGATCGCGACCCTCGGGCAACGTCAGAACCGGGTTGCAGACGACGCCGGTGACATGGTTGCCCTCAGCGTCGGGGCAGTCGAAGACAAAGACCTTGAGGTCGACGCCGATCTGGTTGGCCGCGAGTCCCACACCGCTGGCGGCATACATGGTCGCGACCATGTCGGCCACGAGTGTGCGGAGGTCGTCGTCGTAGGTCGTGACGTCCTTCAGCGCGTGGTGCATCACCGGCGTTCCCCAGCGCGTGATGGGGCGGACCGTACCGTCGCTGGGAAGGGCTCGTGGGGGACCGCCCGCTTGCGGGGGAGAAGCTGACTCAGGCACCGGGATACGCTACCGAAGAATTTCGGATACCGCCGGTACGCGGAATCCTGCGACGGGGTAGCCTTGCGCAGGGAGCCGCTGAGGCGGTTCCGTCCACCCAGTACGGAGGAGATTTCGTGGCAAGTCGCAGAGATCCCATGGGCATCGGTCTTGCGGTTCTGAACCGTATTGCGAGCTCACCCACGCTCGACCGGCTCGGGTTGCGGCGTGCGACCGAGCGGGCCGTCTATCAGGGAGCCAAGAGCGGCTTCCAGGCCGTGGGCGCCGCCAACCGCACCTTCAAGAAGGTCAAGGGCTCGGGCAATCCGGCACGACTTTCGGCCCCCTCGGGCGCCGGCGTCTACGACCTGAACCCGACCGAGGACCAGGAGATGATCGTCGCGGTCGTCAAGGAGTTCGCCGAAGAGGTGCTGCGGCCCGGGGCGCATGACGCCGACGCCGCCAGCGAGACCCCCAAGGAGGTCCTCGGCCAGACCGGCGAGTTCGGGCTCACGCTGCTGAACGTCCCCGAGTCGCTCGGCGGACTTTCGGAGGAGCGCTCGGCCGTCACCGGCGTGCTCGTCGCCGAGGCGCTCGCCGAGGGCGACATGGGCCAGGCCGTGGCGTGCATGGCGCCGGCTGCCGTCGCCACCGCGATCGCACTGTGGGGCAGCGACGAACAGCAACAGACCTACCTGCCGGAGTTCACCGGTGACGACGTGCCCACCGCTGCGTTGGCCATCGCCGAACCGACCGTTCTGTTCGACCCGCTGGACCTCAAGACGTCCGCGGTCAAGACGACCGACGGATACCGCATCAATGGCCTCAAGTCGGCGGTGGTCCGCGGAGCCGAGTGCGAGCTCTTCGTCGTGAGCGCAGAACTCGAGGGCGAACCCCGTTTGTTCATCATCGAGTCGAAGTCCAAGGGAGTGGCCGTCGCTCCGGATCCGAGCATGGGCCTGCGGGCAGCGAGCCTCACCCGCCTGAGCCTGGACGGCGTCACGGTCGCTGAGTCGGCGTTGCTCGGAACCGCCGACGACTACCGGGACTGCATCCGACTGTCCCGCATCGCCTGGGCCGGCCTCGCGCTGGGCACGGCGAAGGCGGTCCTCGACTACACCAGCGAGTACGTCAAGACACGCCAGGCGTTCGGTGAGCCGATCGCGCACCGTCAGGCCGTCGCATTCAAGGTGGCCGACATCGCCATCGAGCTCGAAGGCATGCGCCTGGTCACACTTCGCGCAGCGGCACGAGCCGAACAGGGCAAGGACTACGCCCGCGAGGCCGCGCTGGCGCGCAAGCTCACCGCCGAGTACGGCATGAGGATCGGCTCCGACGGCGTGCAGCTGCTCGGTGGCCACGGCTACGTGAA
>DATEDT010000005.1:0-17506 GCA_035281505.1 Aeromicrobium sp.
GGCTGCCGGCATGGTGGCGATCGGTGCCATCGCGTTCTTCATCTACGCATTCCTGCTCGCCGTCGAGAACGGTGAGTCCCGCGCGATCGCCGGCGCGCTGCTGAGTGTCGCGCTCGCCGGCGTCTGTATCGGCATCCTGCCCCACAACTTCTTCCCGGCGCGCATGTTCATCGGGGACTCCGGCTCGATGCTGGTCGGATTCGTGCTGGCCTGCTCCTCGATCACCTTGACCGGCCAGTTCCCGGCGACGAGCTTTGTCGAGGGCATCGGGGGAGGCCAGGCGAACTTCCTGGCGTCGCTGCTCCCGTTGATCCTCCCGATCGCGATGTTGATGGTGCCGTTCGCCGACCTGCTGCTCGCGGTGATCCGGCGCACCCGGTCCGGCCGGTCGCCGTTCAGCCCGGACAAGCTGCACCTGCACCACCGGTTGCTGGAGATCGGCCACACGCACCGCAATGCGGTGCTCGTCATGTACTCGGTGGCGGCCCTGGTCGCGTTCGGCACGGTGGCGTTGAGCCTCATCAGTGGGTGGCTGTCGATCGCCGTGGTCGCGGTCCTCGCGACGATGACCGCCGTCTTCCTGTTCCTCGTTCCGCGGTGGTGGCCGGCGCAGTAGCCCGCGCACCGCCATCACGCACCGGGAGGCCCGGGTGTGAGACGCCCGAAGGTGCCGTGATACTTTTCGACCACCCCGAAACGTCGCGGAAATCTCCGGTTTCTGCAGCGTGCAGGGCACTGACTCGTACCGAGTTCTCCCCAAGAAATCGCCCAAAGATCGCCCTGAGGACGGCCGCCCGTATGACGACCGACATCACCTGCTGACCGGTGACTGACGATGACGTTGAGCATGCGGCGAGTGGTGAACCCTCGAGTGAAGGTCCGGGCATCCGTGACCTCCTCGGCCTGGGCGGCATGCTCGTCGGCTGCATCGTCGCCGGCGTTGCGATCGGACTGTTCATCGACGCGCGTCTCGGGTCTTCGCCGACCGGCGCTCTCGTCGGCACAGGGCTGGGGATCCTCGCCGCCGGCATCGGGTTTTGGCTTCGCATCCGCGTCTACCTCACGGGGCGGTGAAGCGTGAACGACACCATGAAGCCCCATGACGCCGACCAGCAGGATCAGCCGACCCCGGCCGAGCCTGCATCGTTCGGGCGCGCGGTGCTGAACCAGCGTCGCGCAGTAGTCCTGGCCCTCGTCCTCGCCACGGGTGCGTTCTGGGTCACCTTCGGCGACTGGCAGATGGGCGCACTGGCCGCGGCGGGTATCGCGCTCGGACTGATCAATCACATCCTCACCGAGTACGCCATCCAGAAGGCCATCGCCGCGGAGGATCCGGTCACCCGCAACGCTTACGCCAGGAGTTCGCTGATCCGCCTCGGCGTCATCTCCCTGGCCGCATTCACGCTGGCCACCGTCTTCTGGGCGCAGGGCGGCATCGGAGTTCTCTTCGGCTTGGCCATCTTCCACCTGATTGCTCTCACGCTGACGGCAATCCCGCTCCTGAGAGAGGTGCGCAACTCATGATGATCGCCGAGAGCGAACTGGACAACATCGGCAGCCACCCGACGTGGCACTACGGATCGATGGTGTTCAACTCCGACACGATCATTGCGACGCTGATCTCGGCCGCGGTGGTGCTGCTCCTCGGATTCCTGGTGCGGTCCAAGGTCTCAGCCGAGAGCCCCGGCAAGCTGCAGCTGGCATTCGAAGGCCTGGTCGGTTGGGTCAACGAGACGGTCGAGGCCAACTTGGGCCGACTTCACCCGTTCGTCGTCCCGCTCGCGTTCGCGCTGTTCATCTTCATCCTGGTGGCGAACTGGATCCACTTCCTGCCGACCCACCACTTCGTGGTCCCGGCCAACGCCGACACGAACCTGACGTACGCCATGGCGTTTCTCGTCATCATCGGCGTCCACGTCTTCGCGGTGAAGCACCACGGCATCGTCGACTACCTCAAGGGCTACCTCAAGCCGTACCCGGTGATGGCGCCGTTGACGATTCTCGAGGAACTGATCAAGCCGTTCACGCTCGCGCTGCGACTCTTCGGCAACATCTTCGCCGGCGGCATCATGCTCGCGCTGATCGGCCAGATGCCGTTCTACGTGCAGTGGCTCCCGTCGGTCGTCTGGCAGTTGTTCGACATGTTCATCGGCTTGATCCAGGCGTTCATCTTCGCCCTGCTGACCATCCTGTACTTCGGAATGGCAGCATCGGGCCACGGCGGCCACGACGACGCTCATGAAGACTCAACTCACGATGACGCAACCGATGACCCCACTCACGTAACCAGCGACGCTTCGCAAAGCGCCCTACAGCCTGCATAGAACGAAAACAGGCGCACAACTTCATAACCCACCCCAAACGTTCGTCGGGACGTCCGACGAAAAGCCAAGGAGAGACATGGCAGCGGAATACATGATCAGTGACGAGGCCCTCAAGGCCGCTGGTGCCTTCATCGGCGGCGGCATCGCCCTCGGCGGCGGCGCCATCGGCGCGGCCATCGGTGACGGCCTGGCCGGCAGCTCGACCATCCAGGGTGTTGCTCGTCAGCCCGAGGCGCAGGGCCGCCTCATGACGATCTTCTTCCTGACGGTCGGTCTGTGTGAGGCGATGTACTTCATCAACCTCGCCTTCATGGCCCTGTTCGTCTTCGTCCTGGGCAAGTGATCTCAGTGCTCAGTGCGGCTGAAGGCGGCGGGGAGGCTCCAAACTTCCTGCTGCCGAACGCCACGTTCCTGGTCGAACTCGCGATCTTCGGCCTGATCGTCTTCATCCTGGCCAAGTGGGTCATCCCGCCGATCAACAAGGCGATGACGCAGCGGCAGGAACTGATCAAGGCCCAGTTCGACGAGGCCGCCAAGGCCAAGGCCGAGGCGCAGGCGTCCCAGGAGGCCAACCAGGCCGAACTCGCCGCGGCTCGTGCGGAGGCCGCACGCATCCGCGAGGAGGCACGCGAGCAGGGCGCGCAGATTGTCGCTCAGCATCGCGAGCAGGCACTGGTGGAGGCCGAGCGGGTCACCGCCAACGCGCACGCCCAGATCGAGGTCGAGCGTGCCCAGACGCTCGCTCAGTTGAAGTCCGAGGTGGGCACCATCGCCACCACGCTGGCCGGCCGCATCGTGGGCGAGTCGCTGGACGACGACGAGCGGCAGCGGCGCACCGTCGACCGGTTCATCGCGGACTTGGAGAACAGCAACTGATGTCGAGTCAGATCAGGGGCGTATCGGCGACGTCGCTCGCGGCGGTCCTCCAGGTCGTGGAGGACACCGAAGGCGATCTCGGCACCGTGGGTGACGAGCTGTTCGCGGTCGCCGGCGCGCTCGACGCGACGCCGGCCGTGCGGCGCATCCTCACCGATCCGTCGACCGAGGCGGACGCACGTTCCGGGGTTGCGGCGTCAGTGCTTGGCGACAAGGTGAGCGCTCCGACGTTGGCGATCGTCGATGCGGCCGCACGTGGTCGCTGGACCGGCGGACGTGCCCTGGCCGACGCCGTCGAGATGGCCGGACTGGCTGCCCACGTCGCGGCGGCCGACCGCGCCGGAACCCTCGATGCGGTCGAGACTGAGCTGTTCGAGGCCCAGCGGGTCATCGACGGCGAGCGCGAACTGCGGGCCACCCTCAGCGATCGCACCATCCCGGCGGATCGCAAGGCCACCCTGGTCGACACGCTCTTCGGCGACAAGGTCGCGCCGGCCACGCTGGCGCTGCTCCGCCAGGCGGCGGCGTGCCGTACCAGCTCCTTCGACGGTGTGCTCGCCCGGTTCGCCGACGACGTGGCCGCACGCCGCAGTCGGACGCTGGCCGAAGTCCGCAGCGCATCAACGCTCAGCGAGGCTGAAATCGAGCGGCTCGCTTCGGCGCTGGCCGCCAAGTACGGCCGCCCCGTGCACCTCAACACGATCGTCGACCCGACGATCGTCGGCGGCCTCAAGGTCTCCATCGGTGACGACGTCATCGACGGCACGATCGCCGGGCGCCTCGAAGACGCTCGCCGGCAGCTGGCCGGCTGACCCCCAGACATTTCGAAGACCAGAAACAAGAAGGCAGGACACATGACCGAGCTGACGATCCGACCGGACGAGATCCGCGACGCGTTGCAGAAGTTCGTCGCTGACTACAAGCCGAGCGCCGCCTCGGTGGAGGAAGTCGGCGTCGTCTCCGATGCCGGCGACGGCATCGCGCACGTCGAGGGCCTGCCTTCGGCGATGGCCAACGAGCTCCTCGAATTCGAGGACGGCACGCTCGGCCTCGCCCTGAACCTCGACACGCGCAACATCGGTGTGGTCATCCTCGGTGACTTCTCCGGCATCGAAGAGGGCCAGAAGGTGCGGCGCACCGGCGAGGTCCTGTCCGTGCCCGTGGGCGATGGGTACCTCGGCCGGGTCGTCGACCCGCTGGGCAACCCGATCGACGGTCTCGGCGAGATCACCGCGCTCGAGGGCCGTCGTGCACTCGAGTTGCAGGCGCCGACCGTGGTCCAGCGCAAGAGCGTCCACGAGCCGCTGCTGACCGGCCTCAAGGCCATCGACTCCCTGACCCCGATCGGGCGTGGCCAGCGTCAGCTGATCATCGGCGACCGCCAGACCGGCAAGACCGCCATCGCCATCGACACGATCATCAACCAGAAGGACTTCTGGGCCTCGGGCGACCCCTCCCAGCAGGTGCGCTGCATCTACGTCGGCATCGGCCAGAAGGGCTCGACGATCGCCGCCGTCCGCGGCGCGCTCGAAGAGGCCGGCGCCCTGGAGTACACGACGATCGTCGCCGCTCCGGCGTCCGACTCGGCGGGCTTCAAGTTCCTCGCGCCGTACACCGGCTCGGCCATCGGCCAGCACTGGATGTACCAGGGCAAGCACGTCCTGATCATCTTTGACGACCTGAGCAAGCAGGCCGAGGCGTACCGCGCCGTGTCGCTGCTGCTGCGTCGCCCGCCGGGCCGTGAGGCTTACCCCGGTGACGTTTTCTACCTGCACAGCCGGCTGCTCGAGCGTTGCGCCAAGCTCAGCGACGATCTCGGCGCGGGTTCGATGACCGGCCTGCCGATCGTCGAGACGAAGGCCAATGACGTGTCGGCCTACATCCCGACGAACGTCATCTCCATCACCGACGGTCAGATCTTCCTGCAGTCGGACCTCTTCAACGCCAACCAGCGCCCCGCGGTCGACGTCGGCATCTCGGTCTCCCGCGTCGGTGGCGCGGCGATGACCAAGTCGATGAAGCAGGTCACCGGATCGCTCAAGGTCGAACTGGCGCAGTACCGCGCCATGGAGGCGTTCGCGATGTTCGCCTCCGACCTCGATGCGGCGTCCAAGGCGCAGTTGGCCCGTGGCCAGCGCCTGATGGAGATCTTCAAGCAGCCGCAGTACGACCCGTACCCGGTCGAGAACCAGGTCGTCTCGATCTGGGCCGCGACCTCGGGCAAGTTCGACCCGGTGCCCGTCCAGGACGTCAACCGGTTCGAGCGCGAGTTCATCGAGTACGTGAAGTTCAGCCACGGCGGCGTGCTCGAAGCGATTCGTGAGTCGGGCAAGTTCGAAGACGCCAACGAGGCCGAGCTGGAGACGGCGTATGAGGCCTTCCTCGACCGCTTCGAGACCAGCGACGGCGAGCGCATCAAGGCCGGTCATGAAGAGTTCGAGGCTCTTGCCGACGAAGACGTCGAGCAGGAGAAGATCGTCAAGCAGAAGCGCGGCTGAGGTAGTCACTGATGGCCGTTTCCCTCCGCGAATACCGCGCGAAGATCAAGTCGACTCAGTCGATGAAGAAGATCACGCGGGCCATGGAGCTCATCGCTGCTTCGCGCATCATCAAGGCGCAGCAGCACGCCGCGGCTGCCGAGCCGTACGCGCGTGAGCTCACCCGCGCGGTCTCGGCGGTGGCGACGTTCTCCAACGTCGACCACCCCCTGACCACGGAGAAGGAGAACCCGACGCGCGCGGCCATGTTGATCATCTCCAGTGACCGCGGTCTGGCCGGCGCCTACTCATCCAACGTGCTCAAGGAGGCCGAGCGTCTCGCCGAGAAGCTGCACTCCGAGGGCAAGGAGATCGACTACTACCTCTCCGGGCGCAAGGCCGAGTCGTACTTCAAGTTCCGCGGACGCGAGTTCGTCAAGTCGTGGACCGGGTTCTCCGACAAGCCGCAGTTCTCCGACGCCAAGGAGATGGGCGACATCCTGGTCGATTCCTTCGACGACTCGCGCGAAGGCGCAGCCACGGCAGCGGGGATCGACGACGTGGACGAGCTGCACATCGTCTTCACCCGGTTCCGGTCGATGCTCGTCCAGGAACCCGACGTCATCCGGCTCCTGCCACTTGAGGTCGTCGAGGAGGAGGAAGCTCCGGCCGAGTCGGATCTGCTGCCGCTCTACGAGTTCGAGCCGGAGGAGGACGAGGTCCTCGACGCGCTTCTGCCGAAGTACGTCAACAGCCGCATCTACTACTGCCTGCTGCAGGCGGCCGCATCGGAGCTCGCGGCCCGGCAGAAGGCCATGAAGTCCGCGACGGACAACGCGCAGGACCTCATCGAGAAGTACACCCGGATCGCCAACCAGGCCCGCCAGGCTGGCATCACCCAAGAGATCAGCGAAATCGTCGGTGGCGCGAACGCCCTCGCCGATTTGACCGCCGCAGACGACTGACCAACCAGCAAGAGGAAACCATGACTGCCACAGCCACTGAGACCAACAGCAGCGTCACCAATACCGGGCGCGTCGCCCGCGTCATCGGGCCGGTGCTCGACGTCGAGTTCCCGAGTGACTCGATGCCCGAGATCTACAACGCTCTGCTGGTCGACACCGAAGTCGCCGGCACCAAGGAGACGCTGACTCTCGAGGTCGCGCAGCACATCGGCGACGGCATGGTCCGCGCGATCAGCCTGCGTCCGACCGACGGCGTGGTCCGCGGCTCGACGGTCACTGACACCGGCGGACCGATCATGGTTCCGGTCGGCGACCAGACGCTGGGACGCGTGTTCAACACGACCGGCCAGGTCATGAACCTGCCCGAGGGCGAGACCTTCGAGGTGGGCGAGACCCGCGGCATCCACGGCAAGGCCCCGGCCTTCGACCAGCTCGAGGCCAAGACCGAGATGTTCCAGACCGGCATCAAGGTCATCGACCTGCTGACGCCGTACGTCTTGGGCGGCAAGATCGGCCTGTTCGGCGGTGCCGGCGTCGGCAAGACCGTCCTCATCCAGGAGATGATCGCGCGCGTCGCCAAGGACCACAGCGGTGTGTCGGTCTTCGCCGGAGTCGGGGAGCGTACCCGTGAGGGCAACGACCTCATCGCCGAAATGGAGGAGGCCGGCGTCATCGACAAGGTGGCGCTGGTGTTCGGCCAGATGGACGAGCCGCCGGGAGCGCGTCTGCGCGTCGCCCTGTCGGCCCTGACCATGGCTGAGTACTTCCGCGATGTCCAGAAGCAGGACGTGCTGCTGTTCATCGACAACATCTTCCGGTTCACGCAGGCCGGCTCGGAGGTCTCCACGCTGCTCGGCCGTATGCCGTCGGCCGTGGGCTACCAGCCGACGCTTGCCGACGAGATGGGTGTTCTCCAGGAGCGGATCACCTCGACGCGTGGTCACTCCATCACGTCACTGCAGGCCATCTACGTGCCCGCGGATGACTACACCGACCCGGCCCCGGCCACGACGTTCGCGCACCTGGACGCCACCACCGAGCTCAGCCGTGAGATCGCGTCGTTGGGCATCTATCCGGCCGTGGATCCGCTGACCTCGACGTCGCGCATCCTTGACCCGCGTTACATCAGCGCCGAGCACTACAACTGCGCCAACCGGGTCAAGGGCATCCTGCAGCGCAACAAGGAGCTGCAGGACATCATCGCGATCCTCGGTGTCGACGAACTGTCCGAAGAGGACAAGACGATCGTCTCGCGGGCGCGTCGTATCCAGCGCTTCCTGTCGCAGAACACCTACGTTGCCAAGCAGTTCACCGGCATCGAGGGTTCGACGGTCTCGATCGACGAGACGATCGACGGCTTCACCAAGATCTGCGACGGCGAGTACGACCACGTCGCCGAGCAGGCCTTCTTCATGTGCGGCGGTCTGGACGACGTCGACCGCAAGTGGGCCGAGATCCAGAAGAGCCTCGGCTAATGAGCACCCTGCAGATCGAGTTGGTCGCCGCCGAGCGCGTCGTCTGGTCGGGCGAGGCGACCTTCGTGGTCGCCCGCACGGCCGAGGGCGAGCTCGGTGCGCTGCCGGGCCACACCCCGGTGCTGTCGGTGATCAAGCCGTCGGTCGTGGAGATCACGACCGTCGACGGCCAGAAGGTCAAGGCGGCCGTCGAGGACGGATTCCTGTCGATCGCCAACGACCGGGTCTCGATCCTGTCCGAGGAGGCCGTCCTGGCCGACGAGATCGATGCCGACGCGGCCAAGGCCGAGCGGGACGCGGCAACTCCGGACTCCTTGGCGTGGCAATTCGCCGATGCCAAGGTGCGCGCAACCGAGAAGTGATTCGGTAGGGGGTTCACGGATTGCCGCTGTGGATCTGGTTGCTGGACTCCCTCGCCCTCGTCGTCGTTCTGGCCACCCTCGTGGTGAGCCTGCTCGTGGCCCGGCGTCGCCTGGTCGCGCGCCGCAGCGGCACGTTCGACCTGAGCATCTGCCGGCAGCCGGGAGCCCAGCCGGCGGGCTGGGTCATCGGCGTCGGCTCGTACGGGCCGGAGTCGCTGGACTGGTACCGCACGTTCTCGTTCGCCTGGTGGCCGCGCTACCGGTTCTTTCGCGGCGACCTGGAGGTCTTCGAGCGGCGTGATCCCGAGGGCAGTGAGGCCTTCGCCCTGGACGATGGCGACGTCATCGTCCGGATCAGGCATCTGTCCGGTGTCCAGCAGTTGGCGATGAGCCCGAGCGCGCTGACCGGCCTGCTGGCCTGGCTGGAATCGTCGCCGCCCGGCCGCGGCGTCAACAACGTCGTCTAGATCTTCCGAATTTTGGGGAGTTTGGCGCCGAAATCGTGCGCGAAACGGTGCCGAACTCCCCAAAATTGGGCAGGTGTTGTGGCGCCGCGTCTTCCGACCCATCCTGTGGCTGCTCACCGTGGGCGCGGTCGCCTCGTTGGCCCTCAGCCCGGTCTGGACCGCCGGCGATGTCGATGAGGATGCGGAGGCGTTCGAGGTCGCGACCATCCGTGACTATCGGGCCGACTTCAGGCTCGATGCGAACGGCGACCTCGACGTCACCGAGCGGCTCCGCGTCTACTTCCCGGTGGCCCGACACGGCATCTTCCGGTTCTTCGACATCGTCGACCCGTCGGCACCCTACGCGCGTCGCATCCCCGAAGATCTCCACGTTCTGCGAGACGGACGCACGGAGCCGTGGCAGGAGTCAAGCCGCGACGGCGGACGTTTCCGGGTCATCCGGATCGGCGATCCGGCCGTCGTGGTCGAGGACGAGCACGAGTACACGATCCGCTACCGGATCGCCGGCGTCGTGGAGCCGGGCACCACAGGGGAGCGGTCGCAGTTCTATTGGAACCTCGTGCCCGGCGGCTGGACGATGCCGATTGCCCGTGCCGGCCTGGCCGTGGCGCTGCCGGTCCGGTCGAGCGGGCAGGTGCAGTGCGCGGTGGGCGTTGGCCGGTCCGGCGGCTGCGACGTGCAGGGGTCCGGAACCCGGCAGCTGTTCATCGAGACCGGCCCGCTCCCCGAACGCACGCCCGTGACGATCAAGACGGGCCTGGACCTGGCGACGCCGCCGGTCGGTCACGAGCGACGGTGGACGCAGCCCTGGGACGGGGTGCTCGGTCCCTGGTCGAGGGATGCGGCGCCGATCGCGCTGGGCCTGGTCGTGCTGCTCACTGCAGCGGCGGGGTTCGCCGGGTGGCGCAGACGCCGACAGGTCATCGAGCGCCGGCCCGGCTTCCCCGTGATGTACGCACCGCCGGCCGGGATCGGGCCGGCACAGGCCGCCTTCCTCGTCGACGAATCGGTCTCGCGCAAGCAGTTCGTGGCGACGCTGCTGTACCTGGCCCAGCAGACCGTGATCACCTTGGACCGCAAGGACGGCGTCTGGGAGATCGGCTCCGGACCGGGCTCGCTGTCGTCGGTCGACGAGGTCTCGCAGAAGGCGCTGGCCCGGTTGTCGGTGCATGCCGGCAAACCGGTCAGGCTGACCAGCAACGTAGCCACGGGCAAGCAGCTGCAGGCTACGGAGTCCGAGTTCCTCGCCGCCCCGCGCAAGTGGGCACTGGATGAACGCCTCATGCACGAGGTCAAGGGCATCGGAAAGACCGGCACGCTGGCCGTGCTGAGCCTGGTGTTCGCGTTCGTCATTGCGATCTTCGGGTTCGGGATGTCGATCCTCTGCGCCGTTCCGCTGGCCTTCGCCCTGCCTGCTCTTGGTGTCATCAGGCGTGGTGCATCGACCCGGCGAACCGAGGCGGCACGCCGGCTGTGGTCCGAAGCCGGTGGCTTCAAGCGGATGCTGTCGACGCCGTCGAGTGAGCAGCGGTTCGATTTCTCCGCTGGACGAGAGCTGTACACCGCCTACATCCCGTGGGCGGTGGCATTCGGCGTCGCGGACAAGTGGGCCGAGAAGTATCGCTTCGAGACGGGGGAGACACCGCCGATGCCGACGTACATCGGCGGGACCTCCGACCAGCACAAGGAATGGCTTGACGGCGACAGCACCGCGTCCATCGGCTCCGCTGTCGAGGCGAGCTTTGCTGCCGCCGTCGGCTCCGCGATCGGTGCCTACGTGGCGTCGATCGCGCCGCCACCGTCGCCATCGTCGAGCAGTGGCAGTTCATGGAGCAGCGGTTCGTCCGGGGGCGGCTTCTCCGGCGGCGGTGGAGGCGGAGGCGGTGGCGGCGGTTCCTGGTGAGGCCGCCAGGTTCAAGATGGCATCAACGTCACAGATCTGGCGGTTTTGACTCCACGGTGCTGCGCGGCTTCTAATATGAGGCATTGACTGCTTTATTGCTGTCGTTCCAAACAAATCCTCCCCCCGAATTGATTGTGAGCAACCATGCGTTCCAGGCTCCGAGCACTGGCGGTTGTCTCCGCCATCACACTTATGACGATTTCGGTCCAAGGGATGCCGCAGGCAGCGGCTGAGACCGAGTCCTTCGGCTACGTCACGTTCGCCGGCGGTACCAAGATCACCGCCGTCGGCACGACGGTCGATTCCGATCTGACCGCCGAGTCGTCGGTCAAGGGCAACAAACCGAATGCAACGACCAACCAGGTTGCATCGGTTCAGGTCGGCACTCTGGCGCGGGTCGGTGCGGTGAAGACCGACGCCTCGGCGGTCGAGTCCGGCAAGGGGTTCAAGACGATCGCGCACGCCCACACGGCCAACGTCAGTTTGCTCAACGGGGCGATCAAGGCCTCGGCAGTCGAGACCACGAGCACGGCGGAATCGAACGGCACTGAAGACCCGACCGCCGAAAGCACCACCGAGCTGATCGGGCTGACGATCGGTGGCAAGAAGTACCCGATCAACGTCCCGGCCAACACGGGAGTGACCATTCCGGGTGTCGCTCAGGTCCTCATCAACGCATCGAGCACCTCGACGCAGGGCGAATCCGTGGTCACCCAGGGTGCAGGTCTCTATGTCACGCTCCTGAAGGCGACCAACGGCGTGGCGGCGGGTGCGACGATCATCGTGAACCCGACCTTCACCTACATCACACCGATCCAGGACACCGAGGGTGGCTTCCAGCTGGGCGGTGGCGGTCTGGGAGCGTTCGCGTTCGCCAAGGTCGGCGACGAGATCCAGGCGCACACCGGCAAGATCGGCGGCAAGCTCATGCCGCCGCTCGGCACCGCCGGCGAGACGGAGGACAACACGACGGTCAAGGTCAATGTGCCGCAGCTGTTGACGGCCAAGGTCGTCGAGTCAACCGCGACCGGTACCACTATCCCGGCGCTCTCCGAGGCGACGGGCACCAGCAAGATTGCTGACCTGCGCGTGTTCCCGAGCTTGCTGAGTTCGCTCATCTCGGCCACCGCCATCGGAACGACCTCCCACGTGCGTCTGGATGGGGGGGAGCCGGTCACTGAGGGCAGCATGCAGTTCATCAACCTGAAGATCGCCGGCAAGGCGATCCCGGTGGATGTCCCGCCCAACACAACGATCGACGTGGCCGGACTGGGCAAGGTCGTCATCAACGAGCGCAAGGAGATCCGGGCACCCGGGCACGGGCACCTCTACCAGGTCACCGGGCTCCACATCACGCTCGACACGGCACGTGCCGGGCTGCCGGTCGGTGCCGAGATCCAGCTCGCGACCTCGCAAGCGGTCGTTTACGGCTGACGATCCCTGCTGCGGACCGACGTTAGGCGAACCGCCCTGCGGTTCGCCTAACGCTCGCCGCCGGGCACCCAGAGGATGTCGCCGTCTTCACGGTTCGCGTACCGCCCGAGGATGAACAGCAGGTCGCTGAGCCGGTTGAGGTACTTGGCGGTCAGGACGTTCATCGTGTCCGCATGCACTTCGATGGCCGCCCACGCCGACCGCTCGGCGCGTCGAACGACCGTCCGCGCGACATGCAGCAGCGCCGCGGCGGGTGTACCTCCGGGCAGGATGAACGAGCGCAGCTTCTCCAGCGGCTCGTTGTACTCGTCGCACCAGGCCTCCAGCCGGTCGATGTAGGCCGGTTCGACGCGCAACTGCGGGTGCTCGGGGTTCTTCACGACGGGACAGGACAGATCGGCACCCACATCGAACAAGTCGTTCTGGATGTGGACGAGGATGGCGACGACGTCGTCCTCGAGCTCGCCGGTCGCCAGAACCACGCCGATCTGGCTGTTGGCCTCGTCGACGTCGGCGTAAGCGGCCAGGCGCAGGTCGAGTTTCGTCGTCTTGCTCAGGTCGCCGAGGTTCGTCGAGCCGTCGTCGCCGGTGCGCGTGTAGATGCGGGTGAGGTTGACCACGATCGAAGCCTAGACCTGTCCAAATCCGCGGGATCGGGGGAGCGATACGCTTGCAGGCATGCCAGACAAGCCTTGGGTGATGCGTACCTACGCAGGTCACAGCTCTGCGGCCGAGTCCAATGCGCTCTACCGGCGCAACCTCGCCAAGGGCCAAACCGGACTCTCGGTGGCTTTCGACCTGCCGACACAGACCGGCTACGACCCCGACCACGTGCTCTCGCGCGGTGAGGTCGGCAAGGTGGGCGTGCCCATTCCCCACCTCGGCGCCATGCGGCGACTGTTCCAGGACATCCCGCTCGCCGAGATGAACACCTCGATGACGATCAACGCCACCGCCATGTGGCTGCTGGCGATGTACCAGGTGGCCGCCGAGGAACAGGGCGCTGATCCGGCCAGCCTGTCCGGCACGACGCAGAACGACATCATCAAGGAGTATCTGTCCCGCGGCACCTACGTGTTCCCGCCGGAGGCGTCGATGCGCCTGACCACGGACATGATCGCCTACACGGTCCACGAGATCCCGAAGTGGAACCCGCTCAACATCTGCAGCTATCACCTCCAGGAAGCCGGCGCGACGCCGACGCAGGAGCTCGCCTACGCGCTGTGTACGGCGATTGCCGTGCTCGACTCGGTCAAGGCGTCGGGGCAGGTCGAGGAGAAGGACTTCGAGCAGGTCGTCGGCCGGATCTCATTCTTCGTCAACGCCGGTGTCCGGTTCATCGAGGAGACGTGCAAGATGCGCGCCTTCGGCCAGTTGTGGGACGAGATCACGCGTGAGCGCTACGGCGTCCAGGACCCGAAGATGCGGCGTCTGCGTTACGGCGTCCAGGTCAACTCCCTCGGTCTCACCGAGGCCCAGCCGGAGAACAACATCCAGCGGATCGTCCTGGAGATGCTGGGTGTCTCGCTGAGCAAGAACGCGCGCGCCCGCGCCATTCAGCTTCCGGCGTGGAATGAGGCGCTCGGCCTGCCCCGCCCCTGGGACCAGCAGTGGTCGCTGCGGTTGCAGCAGGTGCTGGCGTTCGAGTCCGACCTACTGGAGTACGAGGACATCTTCGACGGCTCGCACGTCATAGCGGCCAAGGTCGCCGAGCTGGTCGAAGGCGCCAAGGCCGAGATCGACCGGGTGCAGGCCATGGGCGGCGCGGTTGCGGCGGTGGAATCGGGCTACATGAAGGGCGAGCTCGTCGCGTCCCATTCGGAGCGCCGGGCCAAGATCGAGAGCGGCGAGCTGAAGGTCGTCGGCGTCAACGTCTACACCGAGACCGAACCGTCGCCGTTGACCGAGAACCTCGACGAAGCCATCCAGACGGCCGATCCCGAAGCCGAGCGGGCCGCCATCGCCGACATCGAGCAGTGGCGTGCCCAGCGCGATCAGACCGCGGTCGACGAGGCGCTCGATCGCCTGAGGGCCGAAGCGAAGACGGACGCGAACCTGATGGATGCGACGCTGCAGGCCGTGCGGGCCGGTGCAACCGTGGGAGAGTGGGCCGGTGCGCTGCGTGAGGTCTTCGGTGAGTACCGGGCTCCCACAGGCGTCAGCGGTGCCGTCGGCGTCGCCGAGGCGGGTGCGGCTTTGACCGCGGTGCGCGATCGCGTTGCCCAGACCGGCACGGATCTCGGCACGCGGCTGCGGCTGCTCGTCGGCAAGCCTGGCCTCGACGGGCACTCCAACGGGGCCGAGCAGATCGCCGTGCGGGCACGTGACGCCGGTTTCGAGGTCATCTACCAGGGCATTCGTCTGACGCCGGAGCAGATCGTCGCGGCCGCCGTGGCCGAGGACGTCCACTGCGTCGGTCTGTCGATTCTGTCCGGGTCGCACATGGAACTCGTCCCCGAGGTGCTCGCCGGACTCAAGGACGCCGGGTTGACCGAGGTGCCGGTCGTGGTCGGTGGCATCATCCCGGAGTCGGACGCCGAGGCGCTCGAGGCTCAGGGCGTCGCCGCCGTGTTCACGCCGAAGGACTTCGACATGACCGAGGTGATGAACCGCATCGTCGACGAGATCCGGCGCGCCAACCAGCTGGATCCCGCGTGAGGCGTGCGTGTGTGGGGCTGGCTCTGGCCTGCCTGACGCTGCTCGTGGCCGGCTGCGGGGCGGACGACCAGCCCGAAGAGTGGGCCGCGCACCTGACCATCAGCGTGACGAGAGATGCGAAGTCCGAGGAGAAGTCGGCCGTCCTGATCTGCCCGGGCCGCACGTCGCACGAGCGGGACGTGTGTGCTGCGCTGGATGTCGTGGCTCCGCGGGTGTTCCAGCCCGTCCCGGAAGACCGGGTGTGCACGATGATCTACGGCGGGCCGGCGACTGCCACGATCCGGGGCACGTACGGCGAGGACAACGACCTCGCCAACGCCTCGTTCAATCAACAGAACGGCTGCGAGATCGGCCGCTGGAATCAGATCCTGCCGGTGTTGAAGGCGCTCAAGCTCTACGCCTGACGCCGTCCTCGTTGGTTGAGGCGCCCGCGGAGCGGGCCTCGAAATCGCCCGCAGCTGCACTGACGTCAGAACAGGCGCAGGCTCGGATCGTCCAGGCCGCGCAGGGCGTCGTAGTCGACGACGACACACTCGATGCCGCGGTCTTCGGCCAATGTGCGTGCCTGCGGCTTGATCTCCTGGGCGGCGAAGATGCCGCGCACCGGGCGCAGGGCCGGGTCGCGATTCATCAACTCGAGGTAGCGGGTCAGCTGCTCGACGCCGTCGATGTCGCCACGCCGTTTGATCTCCACGGCCACCGAGCCGACGGCCTCGCGGCACAGCAGGTCGACCGGGCCGATAGCCGTCATGTACTCGCGCCGAACGAGCGAAAGTCCGTCGCCGAGCGTGATCACATGCTCGGCCAGGAGTTCCTGGAGGTGCTTCTCGACGCCGTCCTTCTGCAGGCCCGGGTCGAGCCCGAGCTCGTGCGCGGAATCGTGCAGCACCTCGTCCAGCCGGATGCGCAGCGTGTCGTCGGACTTCGTGGCCGACACGGTCCACACGAGCGTTCCGTCCTCGTCGGCCTCACGCAGGGTGCACGGTGGACTCATCCAGTTCAGCGGCTTGTAGGAGCCGCCGTCGGAGTGGATCAGCACCGACCCGTCGGCCTTGACCATGATGACGCGGGTCGCGACGGGCAGATGTGCCGTCAGTCGGCCGCTGTAGTCGACCTGGCAGCGGGCCACCACCAACCGCACTCGTGGACTCCTCACATCGCTACTGACCAGTAGCGATAGTCTGACACGACTGCCCATTGAAGGAGACCACTGCATGTCCGAGATCGTCGAGCGCATCACCGCCGAAGATCGTGGTGCCGAAATTGCGCGCACCCTCCTTTTCCCGTACCTGAACCACGCCGCAACCATGCTGGCCAGCGGATACGCCACGCGCGACGACATCGACGCCGCCATGCGCTTCGGCTGCGGCTACCCGGTCGGCCCGCTGGCGCTCATCGATGCACTCGGTGCGCAGACCGTCATCGAGGGCCTGGCCGCCCTCCACGCCGAGAGCGGCGACCCCCTGCACGAGCCGGAGCCCGCACTCGCGAACCTGGCCGAGGTCGGCGTGGCGCCGGCCGAGGGTCAGCCGCAGCTGCGTCACAACGTCACCAAGGTCGGTGTCGTCGGCACCGGCACCATGGCGTCCGGCATCGCTCAGGTCTTCGCGCAGAACGGCTACGACGTCATCTATGTCGGGCGCTCGCAGGACAAGCTGGACGGGGTCCTGGCCTACATCACCAAGAATCTCGACCGGGCGATCGAGCGCGGCAAGCTCGACGAGGACGACAAGTCGAACGTGCTCGGCCGTCTCACCGGCTCGACCGAGCGTGAAGCGCTCGCCGACGCCGACGTCATCATCGAGGCGATCGCCGAGGACATGGACGTCAAGAAGGAACTGTTCACCGACCTCGATCGCATCGCCAAGCCCGGCGCGATCCTGGCGACGACGACCTCCTCGCTGTCGATCGGTGACCTTGCCGCCGTGACCAGCCGCCCGGGCGACGTGGTCGGCATCCACTTCTTCAACCCGGCCCCGGTCATGCGCTTGGTCGAGGTCGTCTCGGCTGAGTCGACCAAGCCCGAGGTGGCGGAGACGGCCAAGGCCCTCAGCCTCAGCGTCGGCAAACACCCGGTGTCGTGCACCGACCGTGCCGGTTTCATCGTCAACTGCCTGCTGTTCCCGTACCTCAACGATGCGATCAAGCTGCACGAGGCCGGCGGTGGCTCCCTGGAGGAGATCGACACCGCGCTCAAGGAGACGCAGCTGCCGATGGGCCCGTTCGAGCTCCTCGACGTGGTGGGCAACGACGTCTCGCTGGCCATCCAGCGCACGCTGGTCGACACCTTCGGTCACGCCGGCTGGCAGCCCGCACCGACGCTGGTCAAGCTCGTCGAGGAAGGCAACCTCGGTCGTAAGACCAAGCAGGGCTTCCACACCTACTGATGGCGGCGGGGGTTGAGGCGGCGCGGGAGCCGGCGTCGAAACCACCGATACGCTCGCCACATGCCGCGACGCCCCGCCCGTCGTCCTCGTCCTCGTCCGTTCGACATGCTGCGGATCGTGGACAAGCACGACGGCCAGTGGAACGTCCGGCCGATCACCGGTGCGGCGTCGACCAAGG
>DATEDT010000006.1:0-11446 GCA_035281505.1 Aeromicrobium sp.
GTGAGCGAGTCTGGCGCGTCGCCATCGACGCCGCAATCGAATGGGTGCGAGCGCCGGACTTCGGCCCGCCCGCAGTGGCCCTCGGCGTCGCGGGGCTGATCCTGGTGGGAGTGCGGTGGCAACCGCGCTGGCCAGTGGCGCTGATCGGCCTGGCCGCGGCGACCGCCGTCGCGTCGTTCGGGCACCTGGCCTTGGCGCGGATCGGCCACCTGCCCGATGCGCTGCCCCGTCCGTCGTTCGACTTCCTGACCGTCGAGGCGTTGGGTCCCCTTCTCTGGGCTGCGTTGGCCGTGGCCGCGCTGGCTGCGCTGGAAAGCCTGCTGTGCGCTTCGGCTGCCGATTCGATGACGGTGGACGGCCACCACGACCCCGATCGCGAGCTCGTCGGCCAGGGGCTGGCCAACGTCGTGGTGCCGATCTTCGGCGGGGTGCCGGCCACGGCCGCGATCGCCCGCACCGCGGTGAACGTGCGCGCCGGCGGAGTCTCGCGGCTCTCCAGCGTGGTCCACGCCATGGCGCTGTTGGCGGTGATTCTCGTTGCGGCGCCGCTGTTCGAGGCCATTCCACTGGCGGCGTTGGCCGGTGTTCTGTTTGCGACGACCGTGCGGATGGTGGAGCTGGCGTCACTTTCGGTCCTGCTGAGGTCCAATCGGGCCGATGCAGTCGTGGTGTTGATGACGTTCGCCGTCACCGTGCTCGTGGACCTCATCAGCGCCGTCGCGATCGGCCTGGCCGTCGCGGTGGTACTCGCGCTGCGTGAGGTTGCGCGGAATGCCCAACTCGAATCCGTGCCACTCGATCGCGGTGAGCACGGGGAGGAAGAGCACGCACTGCTGTCGCAGCACATCGTGGCCTATCGCCTGGATGGCCCGCTCGTGTTCGCCGCGGCGCGGCAGATGCTCCTCGAGCTGCCGGACGTGGTCGACGTCGATTTCGTCATCATCCGGATGTCCCGGGTCACCGCCGTGGACGCGACCGGAGCCGCCGTTCTCGACGACACCATCGCGCGGCTGGAGCGGCGCGGGATCGTGGTCTTCCTCTCCGGCATCAAACCGCGTCACGAGGCGATCCTGGCGGCGCTCGGCGTCGGCGAGAAGCTGCGCCGCGAGGGCCGGGTCTTCCCGAACACGGTTGTGGCCATCGCGGCAGCCCGCCAGTTGTTGGCGGCGCGGCGCGGTTCGGGTGCGTGAGGGCGCCGTAACAATCTCCGGCGTGACGTCGGTCTCAGCTGAGCCCGGGATGCCCCGATCTGCTGCGACGACACCGGTTTCACAATCGGCTGGTCCGAGCCGAGAGGAAAGGGTTAACGGCTCGGTAACAGGCGCATCCCGGTCGCGAAATCTGCCGAACCTACCGTCGGTGCCATGAGTGAGGCAGACAAGCAGAAGCTCGTCGTCGTGGGTGCCGGCATGGTGGCCCAGCGATTGGTGGAGGCGCTCGAAGCGCGCGGGGCCACCGAGAGCTGGGATATCGAGGTTTTCGGCGAGGAATCACGGCCGCCCTACGACCGGGTGGCGCTCACCTCGTTCTTCAGCGACAAGGATCCGGAGGACCTGCTGCTCGGGGATCAGGGCCTCTGGAAGCGGTCGGGAATCCGCCTGCATCGCAACGCTCCGGTCACCGGGCTCGACCCGGTGGCGAAGACGGTGTCGGCGCTCAACAGAACGATCAGCTACGACTCCCTGGTCCTGGCCACCGGATCGTACGCATTCGTGCCGCCGGTCAAGGGCAGCGACCTGCCCGGAAGTTTCGTGTACCGCACGGTTGATGACGTCGCCGAGCTGCGCGCCTGGGTGCTCGACCGGGGGGAGAAGCTCGGCCGCCAGGTGCGCGGCGTCGTCATCGGTGGTGGTCTGTTGGGGCTCGAGGCCGCCGGCGCGTTGACTGCGCTGGGCGCCGACACGACGGTGGTGGAGTTCGCCGATTGGCTCATGCCGCTCCAGGTCGACCGCGCCGGTGGTGAGGCACTGCGCCGCCTCATCGAGCAGCTCGGCGTGAAGATCATGACCTCGACCGCGACCACGGAGGTCAAGGCCGGCCGCGACGGCCGGGTGGGCCAGATGCGTTTCTCCGACGGTGGCAGGCTGCCGGTGGATGTCGTCGTGTTCGCCACCGGCGTGCGCCCGCGCGACGAGCTGGCGCGAGACGCCGGCCTCGAGGTCCATGAGCGCGGCGGCATCGTCGCCGACAGTGCGTGTCGCACGAGCGATGAGTCGATCTACGCCGTCGGCGAGGTCGCGTTCATCGCCGACCGTGTCTGGGGCCTCGTCGGTCCGGGCTATTCGATGGCCGAGGTCGTCGTCGACCGCCTGCTCGGTGGGGAGGCGACGTTCGAAGGCGCCGACCTCAGCACGAAGCTGAAGCTGCTCGGCGTCGATGTCGCGAGCTTCGGCGACGCTTTCGCGGCGACCTCGGGGAGCCTGGAGGTGGTCTACGCCGACCCGCTGGCCGGCGTCTACAAGAAGCTCGTCATGAGCGATGACGCCTCCACTCTGCTCGGCGGCATGCTCGTCGGAGACGCCTCCAGCTACGCGTCGTTGCGGCCGATGGTCGGCGGCGCCCTCGGTTCCGACCCCACGGCCTGGCTGCTGCCGGACGGCGTCGAACCACCGTCCGGCACCGCGTTGCCGGATGAAGCCAATGTCTGCTCCTGCTACAACGTCTCGGCCGGCGAGATCCGCGTTGCCGTCACCGACCACGCGTGCACGAACCTCGCCGAGGTCAAGGCGTGCACCAAGGCCGGCACCGGCTGCGGCTCCTGTGTGAATCTGGTCAAGAAGCTGGTCGACACGCAGCTGGTCGAGGCCGGCATCGAGGTGAGCAACGCGCTGTGCGAGCACTTCGCGTTCACCCGTGCGCAGCTGTTCGACATCGTTCGGGTCAGTGGGATCTCCACCTTCAGCGAGTTGCTGGACAAGCACGGCGCCGGTCGCGGCTGTGACATCTGCCGCCCGGTGGCCGCGTCGATTCTGGCGTCGCTGGGCAAGGGGCACGTTCTCGACGGTGAGAACGCAGCACTGCAGGACACCAACGACCACGTCATGGCGAACCTGCAGAAGGACGGCACGTACTCGGTGGTCCCGCGGATTCCCGGCGGCGAAGTGACGCCCGAGGGACTCATCGCGATCGGCCAGGTTGCCTCGGACTTCGGGCTTTACACCAAGATCACCGGCGGACAGCGCATCGACCTGTTCGGCGCCCGGATCGAGCAGCTGCCGGCGATCTGGAAGCGCCTCGTCGACTCCGGCTTCGAGTCCGGCCACGCCTACGGCAAGGCGCTGCGCACGGTGAAGTCGTGCGTCGGGTCCACCTGGTGCCGCTACGGGGTGCAGGACTCGGTCGGGTTGGCGATCATGCTCGAACTGAGGTACCGCGGCCTGCGTTCGCCGCACAAGATCAAGCTCGCCGTGTCGGGTTGCGCGCGTGAGTGCGCAGAGGCCCGCGGGAAGGATGTCGGCGTCATCGCCACCGAGAACGGCTGGAACCTCTACGTCGGCGGGAACGGCGGGTTCACGCCCAAGCACGCGCAGCTGTTCGGGGAGGACCTGACCACCGAGGAGCTGGTGCGGGCGATCGACCGCTATCTCATGTACTACGTCTTCACCGCGGATCGGTTGCAGCGCACCGCCCCGTGGCAGGAGGCGTACGAAGGCGGCATCGATGCGCTCAAGAAGGTCGTCTTCGAGGACTCGCTCGGCATTGCGGCGGACCTCGACGCAGCCATGGCCAAGCACGTCGGCGGCTACGAGGACGAATGGGCGGCCACGCTCAACGACCCGGAGAAGCTGAAGAAGTTCGCGGCGTTCGTCAACGCGCCGGACACGGCCGACCCCGACCTGGTCTACGTCGAGGAGCGCGGCCAGCTCCGTCCGGCTCGAGACGAGGAGCGTTCGGTGCTCATCTCCGGTGACTCGCTTCCGGTTCGCCGGATGGAGGAGTGGAGCGAGGGTGTGCGCGCATGACGTGGACGAAGGTGTGTGCGCTCGACCGGCTGGCCGTCGACCGCGGTGCTGCCGCGTTGGTGGACGGTCAGCAGATCGCGATCTTCCGGTTGGCCAGCGGTGACGTCTACGCCATCGACCACCGGGATCCCTTCAGCGGGGCCAACGTGCTCGCACGGGGTCTGGTGGGTTCCCGCGGCGATGTCCCCACGGTGGCTTCGCCGGTGTACAAGCAGGTTTTCGACCTGACGACCGGCCGTTGCCTCGATGATGAAACCGTGGCAGTACGCACCTGGCCGGTCCGCATCACGGGCGGCACGGTCGAAATCGACGGTTCCGCGGTGGTGGGGGACCAGCTGGTGGCGGAGGCAGGCAGTACGTGATGAGCAAGCAGTTGGGCCCTGTCCTGGCCGGCACCAGGGTCCTCATCACGGCGCAACGCCGGGCTGGTGATCTTGCTCTGGCCCTGGAGCGTCGTGGGGCGAACGTGCGAATCGCGCCGTCCATCGGCGTCGAATCCCACATCGATGAGGACGCTTTGCTGGCGCAGACGCGGGCCATCATCGAGCACGGCGTGGACGTCGTCGTGCTCACGACCGGCATCGGGTTCCGTGGTTGGCTGGAGACCGCCGAGGCAGCCGGCTTGGGCTCGGCCCTGGTCGACGCGCTTGCCTCCACCCGGTTGATCGCGCGGGGACCGAAGGCCAGCGGCGCGCTGCAGGCCGCCGGACTCACCCCGGACTGGGTGGCCGAGTCCGAGACGTCCGCCGAGATCGCCGAACTCCTGCTGGCCGAGGGAGTCGCCGGGCAGGCCATCGCGGTTCAGCACCACGGCGCCGGAGACGACCATCTCGAGGAGCGACTCACGGCCGCGGGCGCCACGACGCAGGGACTCGTCGTCTACCGATGGGGTGCCCCGCCGGATCCGGATGCCCTGGAGGCCTCCGTCGTCGACGTGGCCGCCGGCGCCTACGACGCCGTCACGTTCACCTCTGCGCCCGGGGCGGCCGCGTGGTTGACCGCTGCTCGTCGCCAGGGTGTCGAGGACGAGATTGCCCGCGCCACCAAGGACGGGACATTGGTGCTTGCCGCGGTTGGACCGGTGACCCGCGAGCCGCTGGTCGCCGCCGGATTCGAGCCGATCGTCCCGGAGCGCTTTCGGCTGGGCGCCCTGGTCCGGCTGATCATCACCCATTGCGGCGAGAACGCTCAGGGGATCACGACGCCGGCCGGCGTCCTGCGGGTCCGCGCCACTGCCGCGTCGCTGGATCACACCGTGCTGCAGCTCTCCCCGGGCGCGCTGGCGATACTGCGCGAGCTGGCGCGTGAGCCCGGCCGGGTGAAGTCACGGGAGGAACTGCTCGCCGTCATGCCCGGCGAATCGGGCGACCCGCACGCCGCCGAGGTGGCTGTGGCTCGGCTCCGTGAGGTCGTCGGGCGCGATGTCATCCGGACCGTGGTCAAACGCGGCTATGCCTTGGCGGTTCGCTCGTGATGCCCACGACGCTGGTCGCGGTCAGCCACGGGACGGCCGATCCGCGCGGTCAGGGCGCCATCGGGCGGCTCGTGGAGGCCGTCCGCGATCGTCTTCCCGGCGTCGATGTCCGGCAGGCCTTCGTCGACGTCGAGACACCCGACCTCCCGGCCGTCCTCGCTGACATCCGCGGACCGGCGACCGTCGTGCCGCTGTTGCTCGGCGCGGGATTCCACGTCCACGTTGATATTGCCGCGGCAGTCGATGCGCGGGTCGCTGCCGGCGGGTCGACGGTGACGTCACCGACGCTGGGTCCGGATCCGGCGATCACCGGCGTCCTTCTTGATCGCTTGCGGGACGTGCAGCTGACGCCCGACGACGCTGTGGTCCTGGCCGTCGCCGGCTCCAGCGACGTGCGGGCACGGCTGTCGGCGGATCGGGCCGCAGCCATGCTGGCGACCTCGCTGCGGCGCCGGGTCCGCGTCGGGCACCTGGGTGGCCTCGGCCGGCCGCTCGAGGAGGTCGTCGCCGAGGCGCGGCGGGAGACCGAGGGGCGGGTGATCGCGGCCAGCTATCTGCTCGCGCCCGGGTTCTTCGCCACCCGGCTCGACGCGAGCTCTGCCGATCTGGTGACGTCACCGCTGAGCAGCGGTGTGCGGCTCGACGACCGACTGGTCGACGTCGTGGTGCGGCGATACCGGCAGGCCTCACTCTCGCCGGTTGCACGCCTGGGGTGATCGTTTACGCCTCCGAAACACACGGTCGGACGCTCCGAAACACGAGATGCATACCGTCCGTCGGGTGATGGGCACCGTGCTCGTGTGTTCGCCGGCAACTCGAGAGCCGGGCGTCCGTGCTGTTTTCGGTTCATTCGTCAAGGCGCTGCGTGGGGCCGCGCCTGAGATGGAGATCCGCGACGTCCCGATCGACCATCTGCCGGCCGATGCGTCCGCACCCCGCCCGCGGGTGGCGATTCCCTTGACGCTGTCCGATCACGATCCGGTCGCCCAGGCCATCGACGTCGAGCGCCGGCGTGACCCCGATCTGCTCGTTTCGAAGGCGCTCGGACCGGACTGGCTGCTGGCCGAGCTGTGTGTCCGCCGGCTGGTCCACGCCGGCGCACACCAGAGCGACACGATCGTGCTGGGCGTCGCCGGTTCCGACGACCCGGATGTGATCGCCGACTACTCCCGAGCCGCGCAGCTGCTCAGTGCGGTCTGGGGCGGCCCGGTGCACATCGGCTCGCTGCAGGGCCGGGACACCCCGCTCGGCGACGCGATCGACATCGCCCGTGCCTACGGGCGCCGTGTCGTCATCGCCTCCTACGTCCTGACGCCCGGCGACACCGCCGACCGGCTTCGCCAGGCGGGGGCGGACCTGGTCACGGCGCCGATCCTGGACGGCGCGAGCCCGGATCGGCGGATGATTCGCCTGGTCCTGGAGCGCTGTGAGGAGGCCCTGGCGACCGTGGAAGCAAGCAATTCCTGACCGCGCGGCTTCCGGAGAACGCTCAAGTTGTCCTTTAGGGTTGCGCACATGGCGACATCTTCCCCAACACGCCAACGGTCGTCGCGCCCGTCCACGAGCGCGAAGCGGCCTGCCGCCCGTAAGCCTGCCCAGAAGCGCAAGCCCAGCCAACGCAAGCCGGCCGCCCGCAAGCCCGCTGCACGCAAGCCGGCCGCACGGCGTCCGGCCCCGCGACGGACGGGCCCCAACCCGATCGCCGTGGCGCTGGCCTGGGTGGCTCGCCTGCTGATGTCGATCTGGCTGGGCATCGCCGGCATGGTCGGCGCTGTCGCGCGCGGCATCGGGGAGTCGGCCGCCGACCTCGAGCCGGAGCAGCGCCGCGACGGCATCGGATTCGGCCTGATGGGCTTCGGCATCGTCGTGGCCGCCGCCGTCTGGTGGCAGATGTCCGGCATCGTGGGTGAAGCCATTCGGTCGGCCGCCACGAGCACCGTGGGTCTGCTCGCGTGGGCCCTGCCGTTGGTACTCGGATTGGCTGCCTGGCGGACGCTTCGTCATCCCGATCGCAACGGTCCGGCCGGGCGACAGGTGATCGGCTGGATGGCGTTGTCCGGTGGCATCCTCGGGCTCGTCCATCTGGCCCATGGCGTACCTCGCCCCAACCACATGGATCAGGTGCGCGAGGCCGGGGGAGCGTTGGGTTTCCTGTTCTCGGCTGTCCTCAAGGACCTGCTGCACAGTTCCTATGTGGTCGCGCCCCTGCTGGTGCTGCTGGCCGCATTCGGTGTCCTGGTCATCTCCGGCACGCCGCTGCACGCCGTGCCCGAGCGGCTGCGCGAACTCGTCCACGGTCCGAGCGACGACGAAGTCGACCCTGCGCCCGCGCCGAGGCGTCATCCCCGCACCGTCCTCGCCGATGAGCCGTACGAGAACCCACTGATCGAGGGTCCGGACGACGACGCCAAGGTCCCGGTCAAGGTGAAGAAGGCCGGCAAGGCGGCTGCGGACAGCGAGCCCACCGAGAACCTCGCCGAACTCGTCCCGCCGCCGACCGAACCGCTCCCCGTCCGCGCCGAGCAGTTGTCGCTGGGCGATGTCGTCTACACGTTGCCGGACTCCAGGTTCCTGCGCGAGGGCAGCCCGCACAAGGCGCGCTCCAAGGCCTCCGACGAGGTCGTCGAGCGGCTCACCGAGGTGCTCGAGCAGTTCCAGATCGACGCGCAGGTCACCGGCTACACGCGCGGCCCGACGGTCACGCGGTACGAGATCGAGCTCGGCCAGGCGGTCAAGGTCGAGAAGATCACCTCGCTCACGAACAACATCGCCTACGCCGTCGCCTCGAATGAGATCCGCATTCTCAACCCGATTCCCGGCAAGTCCGCCATCGGCGTCGAGATCCCGAACGTCGATAAGGAAATGGTGTCGTTGGGCGACGTGCTGCGCTCCCAGAAGGCGCGCGGCGACCACCACCCCATGGTGATCGGGCTGGGCAAGGACGTCGAGGGTGGATTCGTCGTCGCCAACCTCGCCAAGATGCCGCACCTGCTGGTGGCCGGCGCGACCGGCTCGGGCAAGTCGAGCTTCGTCAACTCGATGATCGCGTCCATCCTGATGCGGTCGACGCCGGACGAAGTCCGCATGATCATGGTCGACCCGAAACGCGTCGAACTGACCGCGTACGAGGGCATCCCGCACCTGATCACGCCCATCATCACCAATCCGAAGAAGGCATCCGAGGCACTGCAGTGGGTCGTGCGCGAGATGGAGATGCGTTACGACGACCTCGCCAACTTCGGCTTCAAGCACATCGACGACTTCAACAAGGCGGTCCGCGCCGGCAAGGTCCAGGTGCCGCCGGCCAGCGAACGGGTGCTCGCGCCGTACCCGTATCTGTTGGTCGTCGTCGACGAGCTCGCCGACCTCATGATGGTTGCGCCGCGTGACGTCGAAGACGCCATCGTCCGCATCACCCAGCTCGCCCGCGCCGCCGGCATCCACCTCGTGCTGGCCACCCAGCGCCCGTCGGTGGACGTCGTGACCGGCCTCATCAAGGCCAACGTCCCGAGCCGGCTGGCCTTCGCGACGTCGTCGCTGGCCGACAGCCGGGTCATCCTGGACCAGCCCGGCGCCGAGAAGCTGGTCGGCCAGGGCGATGGCCTGTTCCTGCCGATGGGTGCCAACAAGTCCATGCGCATGCAGGGCGCGTGGATCACCGAGGCCGAGATTCACGAGCTCGTCGAGCACTGCAAGAAGCAGATGCAGCCGGTCTATCGCGAGGACGTCACGGCGCCGCAGCAAAGCAGGCGTGACCTCGACGACGACATCGGCGATGATCTCGACCTGGTCATCCAGGCCATCGAGCTCGTCGTGACCACGCAGTTCGGATCGACGTCGATGCTCCAGCGCAAGCTGCGCGTCGGCTTCGCCAAGGCGGGCCGGCTCATGGACATCCTGGAAAGTCGCGGCGTGGTCGGCCCGAGCGAGGGATCCAAGGCGCGTGATGTCCTCATCAAGCCCGATGACCTGGATGACGTTCTGGCGAGCATCGGCGGGGACGCGTGATCACCGTGGAGTCGGGGCCGACGCACGCCAGGGCGCGGGAGAACTCGGTGACGCTCGAGGAGTCGGGCATCGACCTGGGGTTCCAGATCTTCCGCCGGGCCGGGCTCTACCTCACGACGGCCGTCCTCGCCGTCGTCGCGGCTGCGGCACTGGCCGGTGCGGCCGTGGTGAAGGACGTTCCGTGGCTCTGGGCGCCGGCCGTGGTCCTGGTTGCGCTGTGCCTCGTCGCACTGCCGGGGATTCTTGACGCACGCACGCCGGTCTTCGTCGCGGACCGCTACGGCGTCCGGCTGCACCGCAAGGACAACTGGGTCGGTCTGCTGTGGCGCGAGATCAGTGAGATCGTCGTCGATCCGGGCGGGGTCGGATGGGACGCGCACATCCGGATCGTCAGCCGAGACGCGCGTCAGACCTACTTCTGTCCGGTGGGCTTCACCACTTCGGTGTCGGTGGCCGAAGCCGAGGTCCAGTTGGCGCGGCGCCGCGCGGCTGCCGCATACTGAGGGACCAGCCACCGACGAAGGGCATTCATGGTGACGGGCTCGCCAGACGCTGTGGTCAAACCCAGCAACCTCAACGTGCCGAACGCGCTGACGGTCTTGCGCATTCTCGGCGTCCCGGTGTTCGGGTGGCTGTTGCTGACTCAGGGCGGAGACGACGTCAGCATGCGGGTCTGGGCCTTCGTCACCTTCTGCCTGCTGATGATCACCGATCGCATCGACGGCGACATCGCGCGCGCCAAGGGGCTGGTGACGAACTTCGGCAAGTTGGCCGACCCGATCGCCGACAAGGCGCTCACCGGCATGGCCTTCGTCGGCCTCGCCATCATCCTCAACGACATCTACCCCTGGTTCTGGGCCGTCACGATCATCCTGCTCGTGCGCGAGTGGGGCATCACACTGATGCGCTTCGTGGTCAAGAAGTACGGCGTCATGCCGGCGAGCCAGGGCGGTCGGATCAAGACGGTGCTGCAGTCCGTCGCGATCGGTGGCTACATCCTGCCGCTGGAGATCTGGGCCAACACGTTCAGCGTCGTACTTCGCTGGGGCACCCATCTGACGATGATCGTGGCCGTGGCCTTCACTCTGGTGACGGCGGTCCAGTACGTGCGCGACGCGGTCCACCTGAGGCGTGAGCAGAAAGCGCTGGCCGGTCAGGCCTGAGCAGTCGATGAGCGACGAGACGGCCGACGTTGCCACTGCCTTGCTCAACCGGCTGGAGGATCGCGGCGAGACCGTCGCGACCGCGGAGTCGCTGACCGGCGGCCAGGTGTGCGCGACGCTCGTCGATGCCCCGGGAGCGTCGGCGGTGGTCCGCGGGGCCGTCGTCGCCTACGCGCCGGAGGTCAAGGCGCAGATCCTGGGTGTGGATCGCGACCAGATCGCCTCCCACGGCACGGTCGACGCCACTGTCGCGCGTGAGATGGCCGAGGGCGTCCGGCTGCGGCTCGGCGCCACCTGGGGCATCGCCACGACGGGCAATGCCGGGCCGGACCCGTCCGAGGGCAAGCCGGTCGGAATGGTGTTCATCGCCGTCGCCGGGCCGGGGACCTCCGCCGTGCGCGAGCTCTCGCTGTCGGGCGACCGCGTTGCCATCCGCCGATCGACGACCGCTGCGGCGTTGTCGTTGCTGCTCGCTACGCTGGAGGAACAATCGGCCGAGCAGACCGGTTGAGACCAGTCAGCGGAACCGCTGCCGGTGAATACACACAGTGAGTGCCTCAGGAGGTGCAGCCAGAGTGACCACCATGCGTCAGTTCGTCGGTGAAGTCCTCCGGGCACGTCGGCTTGCCGCTGGCCTCACGCTGCGCGACGTCTCCGCCAAGGCCCGGGTGAGCCTGGGCTACATCTCCGAGATCGAGCGTGGCCAGAAGGAGCCCAGTTCCGAGTTGCTTGCGGCTCTCACCACGGCGCTCGACGTGCCGTTGTCCCAGGTCCTGCTCGACGTCAGCACGCTGCTGGCGATCGAGGAAGGCACTGAGCTGGCCAGCGTGTCGAGCATC
>DATEDT010000007.1:0-34693 GCA_035281505.1 Aeromicrobium sp.
GTGGCGGACATCGATGTCCAGGAACATCATGTAGTACTTCGCCAGGAGCGCCGGGCTCATCGAGTAGCGCAGCAACCTGGCGAAGCCCGCGCGAGCCTGGGGGTCGTCGGCCAGTGACGGCGCGAGGAACTCGATACCGGCGCCCTCCAACAGGTAGGGCGTCATTTCGATCGAGGACTGCAGGAGGTCCTCCGTGGGGGTCGCCCATGGATAGTCCGGGGCCCACGTCGACCGGGCCATCGCTCCGTACAGGACGAGCGAGCTGATCAGTTCCGGATGCGTTGCCGCGAACAGGACGGACATCGGTCCGCCTTCGGAGACGCCCAACAGCGCGGCACGGGTCGAGCCGGCCGCCTCCATCACGGCCCGCACGTCGTCGATGCGGTCCTCGAGGGTCCGCGGCTCGTCGACGGGGTCGGACAACCCGGAACCGGGTTTGTCCCACAGGATGACGCGGGCGAAGGACGCGAGGCGCTCGATGATGCGCACCATGGACGGGTACTCCCACGCCATCTCCACGTGCGAGTAGAAGCCCGGCACGAGGACGAGGTCCATCGGCCCATCACCCACGACCTGATAGGCGATCGAGAGTTCGCCGGAGCGGGCGTACTGCGTCGGGGGCATCGTGATCATCAGACTCACAGTCTGACCCGAAAACACCGCCGATGGCGACGATTGGGGCGCCGGCTGAGGAATCATGGCGGCATGCGCGCTTTGATCCCGGTGGCCGCTCTGCCGCGCCTGGTCCTGTCCCTGGTCGCCGGCGTGGCTGCCGCGCTCGTCGGCGTCACCAGCGGTCTGGCGCCCGGGGTGCTCATCGGCGTGGCCGTCGCCGGCACGTGTTTCGTGGCGGCTGGGTGGGTCGTGCTCTGGCCGATGGACGCCGACGCCACCCGACGCAACGCCTACCGTGAGGACTTCCGACCGCATCTCGACGAAGTCGTGATCGTGGGCGCCGCCCTCCTCGGGCTCACCGGGATCGTCGGCCTGTTGCTGGTCGAACGGGCGAGCGCCGCCCCCTGGCCCCCCGCGGTGGCCGTCCTGGGCGTGTTCATGGCGTGGGCATCGCTCCACCTCATGTACGCGACGCGGTACGCCTTCCTCTACTACGCGGTGGGCGAGCCCGGCGGCATCGACTTCAACACCGACGAGCCGCCGGCGTTCCGCGACTTCCTCTACTTCAGCTACAACCTCGGCATGACCTATCAGGTCTCCGACACAGCCGTCCGCAACGGAGCCATCCGCTCGATCGTGCTCAGGCACTGTCTGCTGGCCTACCTGTTCGGCACGGCGATCCTGGCCACGATGATCAATCTCGTCATCGGGACGCTGACCACTCGATGACCAAGTCGACAACCACCGGGCGGGTGCGGGCACTGCTGGACCATCCGGTGCGGGCGTACCGGCACTATGCCGCCCGAGACGGTTCGATGCTGGCGGCGGCCGTCACCTACTTCGCCTTCTTGTCGCTGTTCCCGCTGCTCGCACTGTCCTTCGCGACCGTCGGATACGTCGCCCAGTCCGTCCCGGAGGTCCAGCGCGTCTTGGATGCTGTGCTCCAGGGGGTCCTGCCCGGGATGGTCGGCGACGAGCCGAATCAGATCTCATTGGCTTCCATCCAGGGCGCCGCCGGGGCTGCGGCGGGCGTCGGCATGCTCGCCATGCTGTACGCGGGCCTCGGCTGGATCTCGCAGATGCGCGACGCGCTCGCTGCCATCTTCGGTGGCGCGTCGTCGAGGGCTCCGTCGCTCGGGCGGCAGAAGGTGGTGGCCTTCCTCAGCGCCCGGGCTCGCGATGCGGTCGCGCTGGTGGTGATCGGCCTGATCCTGCTGGTGAGTGTCGGCGTCTCGGGTGGGCTCCTGAACTTCGTGCGCCGGGTCGGCAGCACGGTCGGCGTCGACGACGACCTCGGCTTCGTCATGCCCGTCCTTCTCGTCATGGCGGGGATCGCCACCGGGACCGTGCTCTTCTTCGCGATTTTCAAGGTGCTCGCGGCGCCCTCGGTTGCCGGTCCGGCGCTCTGGTCGGGTGCACTGGTCGGTGCCTTCGGCTTCGAGCTGCTGAAGCAGGCGTCGACGTGGCTTCTTGGCGCGACCGCCCAGCAACCGGCGTTTCAGGCGTTCGGCATCGCACTGATCCTGCTCGTCTGGATCTACTACTTCTCGCGCGTCCTGATGTATGCCGCCTCGTGGGCCGCGACGGCTGTGCCGGAACGCACAACGTGATCCGGAATTCGGTGCATCGCGGCTGAATTCGGCGTCAGCGAAGCCTCTAGGGTTGAACCATGAGCACTGCCGTTGTCGTCGGGAGTGGCCCAAATGGCCTGGCCGCTGCGGTGCGGCTGGCCCAAGCCGGGGTCTCCGTCACCGTCCTCGAGTCGAGTGATCGGCCCGGGGGTGGCACCAGGACGACTGAATACGGCCATCCCGGTGTGTTGCACGACGACTGTTCGGCCTTCCATCCCACCGGTGTGGTGTCTCCGTTCCTGAAGTCGCTCCCGCTGCAGGACTTCGGCCTGGAGTGGCTGTGGCCGGAACTCGACCTGGTCCACCCCCTGGATGATGGCCGGGCCGGGATCATCTCGCGCGACATGGATCGCACGGTTGCCTCGTTGGGTCGCGATGGCGAGCGCTGGCGTCGCCTGTTCGAGCCGATGGCGCGCAACATCGATGACCTCATTGCCGAGGTCTTCCAGCCGGCACTGCATGTGCCGCGCCACCCGATCACGCTGACCAAGTTCGGGATCAACGCGCTCATGCCGGCCACGATGACCGTGCGCCGATGGAAGGACGATCCAGCGCGCGCCCTCTACATGGGCGTTGCCGCGCACGTCTTCGGCACGCTGACGACGCCGCTCAGCGGCTCGGTGGGGCTGATGCTGACGGCCGTCGGTCACGCCGCCGGGTGGCCGGTGGCCAAAGGCGGCAGTCAAGCCATCGCCACCTCGTTGATCGGGCTGCTGGAGTCATTGGGCGGCACCGTGAAGACCGGGGTGGCCGTGGAGAGCCTTGACCAGCTGCGGGACGTGACCGGCTCGGCTCCTGACATCGTCATGCTGGACACGGCTCCGGAAGGTGTCCTGCGGATCGTCGGCGAACAACTGCCTGCTCGCGTGCGACGCGCCTTCACCAAGTACACCTACGGGCCGTCGACCTACAAGGTGGACTTCGCGATCAGGGGAGACATCCCATGGACCAACGAGGATGCTCGTCGGGCCGGCACCATCCACCTCGGCGGCACGGCTGAGCAGATCGTCGAGGTCGAGGCCGCCACGGCGCGCGGTGAGATGCCTGATCAGCCATTCATGCTGGTCGGACAGCAGTACCTGGCGGATCCGTCGCGCTCGGCCGATGGCCTCAATCCGATCTGGAGTTACGCGCACGCGCCGCATGCCTACCCGGGCGACGCGACCGAGGTGGTCATCCGCCAGATCGAGCGTTTTGCACCGGGATTCCGCGACACCATCGTCGAGACACACGTGCGCAATGTGACCCAGATGGCTGCCTACAACGCCAACTACGTCGGTGGCGACATCGGGGCCGGCGCCAACACCTTCCGCCAGATCGCGTTTCGACCGCGGCCCGCCGCCAATCCGTACACGGTGGGCGTCGACGGCGTCTACCTCTGCTCGGCGGCGACCCCCCCGGGGCCCGGCGTCCACGGCATGGGCGGGTTCAACGCGGCTGAGACGGCGCTCGCCCGGCTCTAGAACGGGTGCGGCGGTGGGGTTCGGGGCGCACTCTCTCGCACCCCGAACAGCCCACCGCCGAGCGGACGGTTCTCGGGTAAACCAGTCCGCCGGACCTCACGCGAGAGCGGAGGCCCCGGATTCACCGAGGTCCCGGACCACCCAGGACACCGGCGTCGAACGCCTTCAGGACCGACGCCTTGTCGTCTTTGGTCAACGTGCCGTCCTCGACGGCATCGTCGAGTCGATCGGTCAGCGCCTCCCGGCGGTCAGCGGCGTGAGCCTTCTGGACCTTGTCGAACGAGGCTTCGACCTTCGCCTCGCTGAGGCCGAGTTCCTCGGCCAGGGCGGCCGTCAGCTCGCCGCGCAGCTTCGTCCGCTCGGCCCGGGTCGGTGGGCCGTCCGCCCGCCGGTCGGCCGGCCTGACGTCGTCCCGGATCGCCTCGAACGCCGATTGCAGCTTCTCTTGACTGACGCCGAGCGCTTTGGCGAGCTCTTCGCCGCCGGGGCGGCCAGGGCCACCCGGCCCGCCGTGATGGCCGTGCGCGAACGCCGGGCCGGCCCCGGGAGCTCGGTCGTCTGATTCGTCGGCGGCCTGTGCACCGAGGGTTCCGGCCAAAATGCCGCCGGCGACCACGCCGGCGACCACCAAGCCGCTTGCTCGCAATGGTTGCTTCTTCACCGAACTTCTCCTTCGTCCTGCCGGCTCTGACGAGCGGCTACTGAGAAGCCTGTGCGGCTGAACTGAGCCGGGCCGGTGTGGACCCTGTGGGCCGGCTATGAGTCAGGTGGCGTCTCGGCCAGCAGCCGTTGCAGCTTCGTCGTGGTGTTCCAGTTGCGGATCGTGATCGACGGGTAGATCGGCGAGCTGGTGATGCGGCTCAACCGGCTCTTGCTGGCCTTCGCGCTGAGCCGGGCGAAGTAGAGGCAGCCGGCCGGGCCCTTCCACGACTGGTCGACGCCTTCGACCGGCGGCGGGAGGGCGTCGAACGCATCGTCGGCGGTCAACGGGTGTTTGAGGAAGATGACGTCACAGCGGTGGTCGGGACCGCCGAATCCGGCTGGTGCCGACTCGACCGTGGCGTCCAGCTCGACGCGGCTGCGTACGACGACGGGGACGCGGAAACCGAAGTGCCGCTCGATGCGCTGCTCGAGATCGACCTCGATGGCGCGCGCATCCGACTGGCCGGTGGTGAACAGGACGTTGCCGCTCTGGATGTACGTCGCGACGTCGGCGTAGTCGCCGGCGGACACACAGGTGACCAGTTCCTTCATCGGGACGGCGTTGCGCCCGCCCACATTGATGCCCCGCAGCAGCGCAACGTGGGCCTGATCGGACATGGGCCGATCGTAGGTCAGGAAGCCGACAGGCGAGCCGAGCCGCTGTAGCCGAACATCCACGGCCGCATCGGGCCGAGCTCATTGACGTACCCGGTCTGGATGTCGACGTCGGTGAATCCGGCCGCCGTCAGCATCAGGAGGGGGTCGCGGGTGAGATGGCAGCCGCCGAACACCCGCTGCTGCGCCGGATCGAGCCGTTGTTGCCAGCGGGCCACCGTGGGATCGGGCGACGCGCCGTGCTCGGCGATGTGGATGGTGCCGCCGGGTTTGAGCACCCGGGTGACCTCGTGGAGTGCGGTCTCTGCGTCCGGAATCGTGCACAAGGTGAAGGTGATGAGTGCGGAGTCAACCGAGTCGTCGGCCAGGTCCAGCCGTTGGCCGTCCAGCCCGGCACGTGAGATTGGGGCCGCACTCTCGGCACGACGCTTCGCCGCCATGCTCCAGGCCCGGTCGGCCGGTTCGATGGCCAGGACGCTCGTGACGGCCTCCGGGTACAGCGCGCAGTTCAGCCCCGAGCCGAACCCCAGTTCCAGGACCGTGCCCTGCAGCCCGGCGCAGGCGCGCTCGCGCAGGGGCTGAATGTCCTTGGATCCGCAGGCGACATTGATGACGTGGGGGAGCAGCCGGTCTTCCCAAAATCCCATGGAGGTCAGCGTACGGGTGCAGTCCGTCGGTGGGGCACGCCGGCTAGGGAACTCGGTACTCGACCGGGGTGCCGAGCTGGACGGTCCTCGAGACCGTGCAGATCCGATCGCGGCTCTTGGCCATGGCGTTGGGCAGGAAGTCGCGGGCGGCCTGACCCGCCTCGCCCTCCGGGAACTCGGCGTCGAAGGTGAGCTGGATGTTGACCAGGTGGTTGCCGTGGTCGTCGCGCACCTTGTCGGCACGGACATTGATCCCGAAGAACTCGAACTCGGCGCGTTTGCCGAGGATGGCGTCGAGATCGAGCCCGGCGCAGCCGCCGAGGGCCGTGAGCAGGAGTTCGATCGGCGTGAATGCGTCGTCGTCCACCCCGTCGCCGAACTCGATCGTCCCGCCGCGCACGTTCGTCGCGGTGAACCGGGCCTTGCCGGTGCGGACGAGGTCGACAGTTCGCTCAGAGTTGGGGCGTTCAGCGGCGGGGTGTTCCGGATTTCCCATGCCGCCCAACCTACTGCGACCGGAGTAGGACCCGGATTTCCGCCAGCAGAGGGACGTCTCGGCGGGCCCCGGTGTGCCAGCATCGGGCCATGATGAAGCACATCAAGGTGGTGCGGCCTTGGCACGTGCTGCTGCAGCAGTGGGCGGCCAACACCTTCGGCATCGTCATCACGATGGTCAGCTACCTGTACGTCCTGCCGATTCCTCCTGCGGCCCAGACTCCTGAGGTCTTCCGCGCGAACCTGATGATCGGACTGGCGTTCACCGCCTTCAGCTATCTCATGGTGGTCGTCGTGGTCGTGCCGCGCACCAAACGGGCACTCGGGTGGACTGTCCGCGGCACCGAGCCGACGGCGGAGGAACGGGAGCGCACGTTGCGCCTTCCGATGGACTTGTTCCTGGTGTCGGCGGTGCTGTGGGTGTTGCCGGCGGTCTCCATGTTCTTGTATGACCTGCGGATCGACACGGTCTTCGCCTGGATCGTGTTCCTGGAGGTCCTCGCCAGTGGTCTGGCCACCGCGGCAATGGCCTACCTGCTGCAGAGCCGGCTGCTGCGGCAACCGACGGCGCGCGTCCTCGAGATCGCCCCGCCGGACGGCCGGTTCAGCAACAGCGTGGCCGTGCGTGCGCTCACGACCTGGCTGCTGACCTCCGCCATCCCTGCCCTGGCCGCCGTGTCGGTGGCGGCGTTCGCACCCTGGACTCAGCCTTCTCTGGAGCGGCTCTCCTGGACGGCAATCCTGTTCGGCGCAGGGTTCTTCGTCACGGGCCTGGCGGCGGCGATCCTGTTCGCCAAGTCGGTGGGCGAGCCGCTGTGTGAGCTGACGAAGGCCTTGGAGGCGATCGAGGCGGGCGACCTGAGCACGCAGGTCACGGTCGACGATTCAGGAGAACTGGGACAGCTGCAGGCGGGCTTCAACCGGATGGTGCTCGCCATGCGGGAGCGCGAGCAGTTGCGTGACCTCTTCGGTCGCCACGTGGGCGAGGACGTGGCGCGTCAGGCACTCGAGCACGGTGTGCAGCTCGGCGGCGAGGAGATCGAGGCCGCGGCCTTGTTCGTCGACGTCATCGGCAGCACGACGCTGGCGGCGACTCGCAGCCCGGGCGAAGTCGTTGCCGCGCTCAACCGATTCTTCGAGGTCGTGGTCGACGTGGTCGACGCGCATGGCGGCTTGGTGAACAAGTTCGAAGGCGATGCCGCGCTCTGCATCTTCGGCGCACCGCTGCGGTTGGACGACCCGGCGGCGTCGGCGTTGTCGGCCGCCCGTGAAATGGTGCGGCGGCTCAAGGTCGAGGTTCCCGAGTTGGATGCCGGGATCGGTGTCTCTCAAGGCCTGGTCATCGCCGGCAACATCGGCTCCACCCAGCGACTGGAGTACACCGTCATCGGCGATCCGGTCAACGAAGCCGCGCGCCTGACTGAGCAGGCCAAGGACCGGCCGGAGCGGATCGTTGCCTCACAGCGGATCGTGGACCGGGCGCGCCCGGACGAGCGGAAGCGGTGGACGCTCCTCGAACCGCTGACGCTGCGCGGCCGTCTGGAACCGACCGTGCTGGCCGTCCCGCTCTAGGATCCACTCAGCACTTGTTGGGGTTCAGCGCCTTGAAGAGGGCGTTGCTGCACCGCGGGTCCTTGGTCGGTTCCGGTTCTGGTTCCGGTTCGGGGGCGGTGGTCTTCGTCGGCTCCGGCTGAGGTGCAGGGGCAGTGGTCTTCGTCGGCTCCGGCTTCGGAGCGGAGGTGGTTGGCGACGTCGTCGGCTTCTTGGTGCCGGTGGTGGGCTTGCTCGTCGGGGTGTTCGACGAGGCCAACTTCTTCTTGATCTCGGTCTTCGTCTTGTCGTCGCTGTCGTCGCTGTTGTCGTCATCGTCGTCGGTCAGCGACAACGTGGCGCCCTCGCCCGGGCTGAAGTCGGTGAGATTCAACGACGACAACAGGTCTTCGGAATTCAGCAGGGCCTGGGCCGGTGGGAGGACTTGGCCCTCGACCTGGGGGCTGGCCTCGTCGCTTCCCGGCAATGCCGCGACCTGCGAGGAGGACGGTGTCTCGGCCTCAGCGGAGCCGAAGGTGACCAGCGTGCCGCAGGCGACGAGTGCCATGACGGCCACCACCGCGATCTTGTACGGCCAGGCCAGCGCACCGGTACCGCTCAAGCCCGACAGCCCGGGCAAGCCCGGCAAGCTGCGGAACCTGCCTGCGAACGCAGACTTGAACCACGTGGCCTCAGGCACACGGAAGTCAAGTTGGGGAAGGCCCACTGCGGTCTCTCCTCGGGATGGCGAACCCCAAGGATAACGGCAATCCACGGCGGCTGTGACCATCATGTCCGATTTCCCTATGCTGAGCGGATGGACGCGCAGCCCGGATCCGTGATCGTCGTGGGGGCCGGGCTTTCCGGCTGGCGCACCGCCAAGGATCTGCGCCGGCACGGGTACACCGGTCCGCTCACGCTGCTGGGGGACGAAGACGAGTTGCCGTACGACCGTCCGCCCTTGTCGAAGGCGGTACTGACCGGTGAGCGAGAGCCCGAGGCGGTGCGGCTCACCAGCGACGAGGAGATCGCCGAACTCGGCATCGACTACCGACGCGGAGTTCGGGTGGCCAGCGTCACCGACGGGCTCGTGGTGACCGACGACGGGCAGCGGCTGGAGGCAGAGGTCATCGTCATCGCCACCGGATCGCGAGCGAACATCCCGCCGTTCATCGCCGACATGCCGGACGTGCGACCGCTGCGCACCATGGCCGACGCGCGCCGGATCAAAGACGATTTCGGCCGGATCTCCTCAGTCCTCATTCTGGGCGGTGGCTTCATCGGTGCCGAGGTGGCCGGCTCGGCACGCAAGCGCGGGATCGAGGCCACGATCGTCGAGGCGATGCCGAACATCCTGGGCCCGCTCGGCCCCGAGATCGCGGCCGCCGTCGAGAAGATCCACCACGAGCAGGGTGTCACCGTCCTCACCGACGCCCCGGTCGAGATCGTCGACGCCACACCCAACGACGGCGCGACCGTGGTTCTGGCCGACGGCCGCAAGCTGACTGCCGACCTCGTTGTGGTCGGTTTCGGCGCGCGGCTCAACACCGAGGCCGCCGGCGACCTGGCCACGCCCCAGGGCATCGAATGTGACGACCATGGCCGGGTGGTGGGTCACCCGGGCCTGTACGCCGTCGGTGACGTGGCCGCGTGGTGGGATCCCCGGATCGGACAGCACGTCCGCCGCGAGCACTGGCAGACCGCCGGCGACGGCGCCGCCATCGTCGCACTCACGATCCTGGGCCAGGACGCGTCGGCGTACCTGTCCGCACCGCCGTACTTCTGGACCGACCAGCCGGGGGTCAAGGTGCAGCTCCTGGGCTGGCCGTCCCTCGGCGATCGCCAAGGCTGGGTCGAGGGTGAGGACATCGATCCCGGCACGGTCTACGGCTGGTGGAAGGGCGACACCCTGGTGGCGGTCGCGCTGCTCGGCCGACCGCGCCTGATGGTCCGCTACCGCAAGCAGCTCATGGAAGCGGAGATCTGACGCCGGACTGCTAATCCCAGCCGGAGCTGCGATCGCGTTTGGTCTGGCTGCGGCGGCGCTTCGACGTCAGGCGTCGTTCCACGGATGCGCGAGACGGCTTGGTGGCGCGTCGCTGCTTGCGTGGCGCGAGCGCCGCAGCGACAAGCTGCTCGAGCCGGACCTTGGCGGCCTCCCGGTTGCGGTGCTGCGAGCGGTACTGCGACGAGACCACGGTGATCGTTCCGTCGACGAGCCGCTGGCGAAGATGCTGTGCCACCCGAGCCTTCTGCGCATCGGTGAGGACGGTGGAGCCCGCCGGCGTCCACAGCAACTCGACGCGGGTGTCCGTGGTGTTGACGTGTTGCCCGCCAGGACCCGAGGACCGACTGAACCGCCACGTCAGCTCGCGGTCGGGCAGGTGAAAGCGAACGTTCTGACTACTGCCCATGCAGGTAGTGAGTCAGCTGGTCTCGCTCGAACTCCAACTGATCCATCCGGCTCTTGACGGCGTCGCCGATGCTGAGCAGGCCGACGAGGACGTCGCCGTCGAGCACGGGCACGTGGCGCACGCGGTGCTCGGTCATGACACCCATGAGCTCGTCCAGGGTGTCGTCGGGGCCGCACACGCGCACGTCCGACGTCATGATCTCGCCGACGCTCGTGCTGGCCGGCTGGTCGAAGTTGCGCAGCTTGCGCACGATGTCGCGTTCGGAAACGATCCCCTCCATGTGTGAGCCGTCCGCACTGACGACGAGCGCCCCGATGTTGAGGTCCGCCAGCGTCGTCAGGAGCTCGTCAACCGTCGCGTCAGGCCGGATGGTGAATACCTCGCCGATGCTTTTGGCCGAAAGGATTTCCCGCACGCGCATGGTGCCTCCTGAGTCCGCTATTCCGCTGGGTCCATCGTGCGCTCCCCGCCGACCGGCGGGAAGGTCAGTACATTGTTGCGATGCCGGGGTTCGTGTCCCGGATCGTCGTGCGGCGATTCCTCCGGTGGCTCGAGGTCGGTGTCGACCTCGCCGTCGGGGAAGTGGCCCAGGTAGGCCAGCGCCGCGTCGTGTAGACGCGCATTGGTGGCCAGGGCATTGCCGCTCCATGGGCCGTCCCGGCCGTCGAGTCCGGTGAACCGGCCGCCGGCTTCGCGCACGATGACGTCGAGGGCGGCCATGTCCCAGAGTTCCAGGTCCGGTTCGGCAGCGATGTCGACCGCGCCCTCGGCAAGCAGCATGTAGGACCAGAAGTCGCCGTAGGCACGAGTGCGCCAGACCCGGCGCAGGAGCGCGTCGAAGCCGGCGCGCTTGTCGATGCGGTCCCACCCGCCCGTCGACGAATACGAGAACGATGCGGCCTCGAGCTCGGAGACGGCCGACACCCGGATCTGTCGCGCGTTCATGAACGACTTGCCAGTGAAGGCGCCACCGTCTTTCGAGGCCCACCAGCGACGTCCGAGCGCCGGCGCCGAGACGAGGCCGGCAACGATCTCGCCGGCCTCCTCCAGTGCGATCAGAGTCGCCCAAACCGGCACACCGCGGACGAAGTTCGACGTGCCGTCGATCGGGTCGATGATCCAGCGACGTTCGTGGGAGCCGGTCGACCCTTCGACCTCGCCCTGCTCCTCGCCGAGGACGACGTCGCGGGTCCGTGCGGACTTGAGGTGCCGTCGGATGGCTTCCTCGACCGCCTGGTCGGACTCGGTCACGTACGTCATGTCCGGCTTGGTCGAAACCGCCAGGTCGATGGCACCGAAGCGGTCCATGGAGAGGTTGTCGGCGTTGTCGGCCAGGACGTGCGCAAGCCGCACGTCGTCACTCCAGGAATGCGCCATGGTGGCTACGTTAGTCCCGTGTACACCTCGATCGTCGACACCTTCAACGGACTGCCGCTGCATCCGCTGGTTGTTCACGCGGCCGTCGTCCTCACGCCGCTGGCGGCCCTGGTCGCCCTGGCCCTGGTTCGTCCGTCCTGGCGCGAGCGTCTGCGCTGGCCGGCAGTGGCGGCCGTGGCCGTCGCGTGGGGCCTTGTCTGGCTCTCCCGCGCCAGTGGCACCGACCTGCAGACCGTGAACAGCGAGTTCTTCAAGGCGAACAAGGCCGCCCGTGCGTCGTTGGACCTCCACATCGGCTTTGCCGACAAGCTCAACTACGTCCTGTTCGCGCTTCTGGTCGTGCTCGTGGTCTTCGCGTGGCTCCAGCCCAAGCTCGCCCGTCCGGCCGGAACCGTCGGTGCGGTGGTCATTGCGGTGCTTGCGTTGATGGTCATCGGCTTGGTGGCCCAGACCGGCGAGCAGGGCGCGCGGACGCTCTGGAACCCGGACGGCAAGCGGGACTTCTCAGTCGGTCAGTAGGTCGTCGTCGTTCGCGCCGCGAGGATGCGGCGCAGCGACTCCACCCGTTCGACGGTCATGGTGCCGGCCTCGACCGCCGTGTCCAGGGCGCACTCCGGCTCGGACGCCAGATGTGTGCAGCCTCGGGGGCACGCTGCGCAGATCGCGGCGATGTCGGGGAACGCCGCGACGATGTTGTCGACATCGACATGGGCCAGCCCGAACGATCTGAAGCCGGGCGTGTCGATGATCCAGCCGCCGCCGGGCAGGGGGAGCGCGAGGGCGGAGGTCGAGGTGTGCCGCCCGCGTCCGGTCACCTCGTTTACCGCGCTCGTCGCGCGGTCGGCGTCGGGGACCAGTGCGTTGACCAGGGTCGACTTGCCGACACCGCTGTGCCCCATGAGCACCGAGGTGTGGTCGATCAGTACCGCACGGACCGCGTCGAGGTCGCCGTCGCGCTGCACGGCGACCACGGTCACGTCGAGTGGTTCGAGCAGTCTGAGCATCTCGTCCGGTGACGCGAGATCGGCCTTGGTGAGGATGACGACGGGCCGCATGCCGGCGTCGTAGGCGGCGACCAGGCACCGATCGATCAGGGCCGGCCGCGGTGGCGGGTCGGCCAGGGCTGCGACCACCACGAGCTGGTCGGCGTTCGCGACGACGACCCGTTCGATCGGATCGTCGTCGTCGGCGGTGCGTCGTAGGACGGTCGTGCGTGGGAGGACCTCCGCAATGCGGGCCAGGCTCCCGGTGGCGCCACTGACGTCACCGTCCACCCGCACCTCGTCACCCACCACGACGCCCTGCCGCCCGAGTGACCGCGCCTTCATCGCCGTGACGGAGACACCTTCGACATCGACGGTGTACCGGCCGCGATCGACGGTCCGGACGCGTCCCAACGGCAGAAGCTCGTAGTTCGGGCGCTCCTTGGTCCGGGGACGGGTCCGCCGTCGTGGCCGGTCGAAGGCGTCGTGCTCATCCTTCATCGTGGCCGGCTCACGTGACCATCCAGGCCCAGTCCGTCACGAAGCCGGGGTAGGTCTTCGCGGTCGTGCCGACGTTCTCCACCAGCACGCCCGGGACGACAAGCCCGACCACGGCGGCCGCATGGGCCATGCGGTGGTCGTCGTAGGTGTGGAACGTTCCGCCCCGCAGCGGACGCGGTCGGATGATGAGGCCGTCCTCGGTCTCCTCGACGCCGCCCCCGAGCCGGTTGAGCTCGGTCGCGAGGGCCGCCAACCGGTCGGTCTCGTGGCCACGCAGGTGGGCGATGCCGCGGAGTCGGGAGGGTCCCGACGCGAGCGCTGCCACGGCCGCAACGACCGGAGTCAGTTCGCCGACGTCGTGAAGGTCGAGATCGACGCCGTCGAGCGTCGCCGGGCCGGTGAACTCCAGGTCCGTGCCGTCGTGGGTGGAGCTGCCGCCGAACTCGCCGGCGATCGTGCGCCAGGCGTCGCCTGCCTGTGTCGTCTGCTCGGGCCAGTCGGCGATGTGCACCGTGCCACCGGTGACGAGCGCCGCGGCGATGAACGCCCCCGCGTTGGAGAGGTCCGGCTCGACGGTGACATCGATGCCGGCGATCGGTCCCGGCTCGACGTGCCATGTGCCGGGGATGGAGTCGTCGACGGTGACGCCGCGCTTGCGCAACTCCGCGACCGTCATGTCGAGGTGGGGCTGCGAGGGAACAGAACGGCCGACGTGGTGGAGCGTCAGTCCGTGCGCAAAGCGCGGTGCGACCAGCAACAGTGCCGAGACGAACTGGCTGGACGCGGACGCATCGATGCTCAGCTCGCAGGCAGAGACCTGGCCGTGGCCGTGGACGGTGAACGGAAGCGTCTTGTCACCGTCGATTTCGATGCCCAGGCCGCGCAAGGAGGCGATCGTGGTGGCCATCGGACGTTCACGGGCGCGCGCGTCGCCGTCAAAGGTGACCGTCGCCTTGCTCAGGGCCGCGACCGGCGGGACGAAGCGCATGACGGTGCCGGCGAGGCCGCAGTCGATCGCGATCTCGCCGGTGGCCGGTGGCTCGGGCGTGACCAGCCAGGCGTCGTCGCCCCGGGCGATGTCGGTGCCGAGCGCGGCGAGCGCATCGGCCATGAGGACGGTGTCGCGAGCGACCAGCGGATGCCGGATGACCGACGGCGATTCGGCGAGCGCGGCCAGGACGAGCAGACGGTTGGTCAGTGACTTGGAGGACGGCAGTGTGACTCGTGCATTGACGGGGCCTTCCGGCGTCGGCGCCGCCCACAGGTCACTCACGTGCCCATTGTCGCAGGAGTTGCCGGGTGAACATCCGGCTCGCCCGGTGTCCGAAGAAATCGAGATCAGGTCCCTGGCCGGGGTTTCAGCCGTCGATCGGACCCAGTTGCGCGACGATCCGAAGGGCCAGCTCGATCTCGAGCCGCCGCGCCGTGGTGACGGGTCCGGTCACCTCGACTCCGATGGTCTTCTCGATGGCCGCGAGCCGGTAGAGAACGGTGTTGCGGTGGACACCCAACCGTCGGGCCGCGCGCGTCGAGTTGGAGCCGGAGTCGAGGAAGACCTGCAGGGTTTCTCGGGCTCGCCGGGCATCGGGGCTGTCGACGGCCAGCGGACCAAGAACGCGACGCACAAGTCGGTCGCGAGCGTCGGGTGCCCGCGACAGAAGGGTCACGAGTTCGAAGTCCTCGAAGACTGCAACCATGTCGCCCGCGGACGTGGCGTCCCGTCGTGCAACCGCAGCGGTCTGGACCGCCTCCAGATGTGCTTGGACAAACCCCTCGACACCGCTGTGCACGCTGGAGATCGCAACCTGGACCCCAGGCCGTGTCCGAGCTCGGTGCAGCGGCTTGGGATCGAGGCGTCCCGTGGTGCTCAGCCAGACGTACACCCGGTGACGAGCGGAGTTCGTGAGCGTTCGGATGCCCGGGAGGGTGGCGGCGAGTTCCTGCACCGTGACGGCGAGCTCCTCATCGAGCGCCTCGTCATCGGTACGCCACACCACGGCACCGAGGTGGCGGCCGGCCAGCGGATGATCCAGGGTCCTGGCCGCCGCGAGCGGGTCGAGCGGTTCGCCGGCCAGCAACTTGCGGATGATGTGCGCCCGTCGGCCCTCGATGCTGTTCTCGTGGAGCTGGCGCTCTGCTTGGTAGGACGACCGGATGTCGCCGGCGGCTGCGTCGATGTAGCTGACGATCAGCTGGCTGAGTGTCTTTGCTGCCAGCGCACTGACACGCGGCGGAGCTGTGTGATCGAGCTTGTCCCGCCACCAGTCGGCGGCGATGCCTTGCGCACTTCGGTATGCGTCAAGCAGGGAGATGAGTGGGATCCCGTGCTGGATTGTGCTCTGGAGGAGATCGGCGGCCTCGGTGGGGAGCGCCTCGCTCGGCATGCCCGACGACGCGTGGCTGAGCAGTTGATGGACACGGCGGACGTTGCCTTCGACTGCCGCCGCCATGTCATAGGCGACATCCTCATCGGCGAAGAACTCCGGCAGTGCACCCCGGAGGTGCTCGAGGATCAGGGCCGCGAGCTCCGGCTGTGCGGCCGCATGCTGGTTGGCGACTCGACGCAGCAACTCCTCGGCCCTGGCGGCCGCCCTGGCCTGCGGGGTGCCGTCGCTGATGTCCATTCCGGAAGTATCCCCGGGGGTGCACGAAATGCCTAGAAGGATGAATGCCAGTGCACGTTTTCGCACAAGATTTGCGGCGCCGTTCTGCCTAGCCTGCCGGGCATGGACCGGTACAGCCCCTTTGAAACCCACCTCGGCGACCTGGACACGTTCGCTGATGGCCAGCCCCACGACCTGTTCGCCCGCATGCGCGACGAAGCGCCGGTGATGTGGACGGACGCACCCGAGGATTGGCCTGCGGTCGACCAGCCCGGATTCTGGAGCGTGACTCGCGCCGAGCATGTCGTGGCTGTCAGCCACGACACCGAGACGTACTCCTCCTGGCGTGGCGGATTCACGATGCGCACCAATGAGGTCTTGCCGTTGGACTTGCAGCGCGACGTGATGATCGGCAAGGACGGTGCGGAGCATCGGCGCATGCGTGGGACCGTCAACACGGCCTTCACGGTCCGCCGGGTGCGCGAGCTGGAGGAGCAGGTTCGCGACGAGATCATCGGCATCATCGATTCGGTCGTTGCCGCGGGTGGGTGCGACCTGGCGCAGGATGTCGCCGGCCCCATCGCCAACTCCACGGTCTGCGACATGCTGGGGATTCCGAAGGAGGATCGCGAGCAGATCAACCGTTGGACGGACGCCTTCCTGAACGCCGACGACGAGATCGCCGGTGGTATTCGCGGTGACGAGGCGTTGGCCGCCTCGGCCGAGTACCTGACCGGACTGATGGTCGCCCGCGAAGCACGGCCGGAGGACGACCTCATCACCGCGCTGGGCCTCGCCACCTACGACGGTCAGCCCATGCCTCGCGAGGAGCAGGTGGGCGTGTTCAGCCAACTGTTCGCCGCCGGGATCGATTCGACCAAGAACACGATCGGCAACGGCGTGTTGACCCTGTTGGAGCATCCGGATCAGCTGTCGCTGTTGCGAGCCGAACCAGGCCTGATTCCGTCGGCCGTCGAGGAGATCCTGCGGTGGACGCCGCCGTTCACGCACCAGCGCCGAACCGCGACCCGCGATCACGTGCTCGGCGGACAGGAGATCTCAGCAGGCGACTCCGTGGTGATGTGGCTCCCGGCGTCGAGTCGCGACCCACGGGTGATCGACCGACCGGATTCGTTCGATATCTCCCGCGGTGAGCGAAAGTGCCCACACCATGCGTTCGGAGCGGGCGGACAGCACTTCTGTCTCGGTGCCGGGTTGGCGAGGCTGGAACTCCGCCTCTTCTTCGAGGAGTTCCTGGCGCGAACGGACGACTTCGCACTCTCTGGCACGCCGGTGCGCATTCGCTCGTGCTTCGTTGACGGCTTCAAGCGCATTCCGATGACCGTCGCCGCTCGGCGACCGTCACTCTTGGCCCCCTTGTCCTGACCCATCGAACGGAGACCCCATGTCACTCGCTTCCTCGACCATTCTCGACCGCGCGGTCGACGCATCCTCGGATGTGGCAGCCATCGCGGACCTGCAGGCCAGCATTGCCCTGCAGGCCTCGGCGTTCCGGCGCAACCCGTATCCGGCGGCCGCCGAGCGCGTCGAGCACCTGGCGGCGCTCGCTGCCATGCTGATGGGCAACCGTCGACGGATTCACCAGGCCATCGCCGAGGACTTCGGCAGCCATCCGACCGAGTTCACCGACCTGATCGAGATTCTGGCGCCGGCGGGTCGTGCCAAGTTCGCCATCGAATCCCTGGCGGCGTGGATGGCGCCGTCGGTGCGGCCGGCGGATCCGGCACTCTACGGCACCGCCGAGGTGACGATGCGGTACGAGCCCAAGGGCGTTGTCGCGAACATGGCGCCGTGGAACTTCCCGTTCGAGATCGGTTGCGGCCCCCTGGTCGAGATGCTCGCCGCCGGTAACCGGGTCATTGTGAAGCCGTCTGATCTGACGCCCGCGTGCGGCGAAGTCCTCGCCGACATCGTCGCGGAGACCTTCGACCCCGATCACGTGACGGTGGCCGTCGGCGGAATGGGGCTGGCCAAGGAGTTCGCGGGGCAACCGTGGAACCACCTGCTGTACACCGGTAGCCCCGGTGTGGGACGCGAGGTGATGCGAGCCGCCGCCGAGAACCTAGTTCCGGTGACCCTTGAGCTCGGTGGCAAGTGCCCCGCGCTCCTGACCTCGAGCGGAGTCACGCCGGAAGCGGTCGAATCGGTGATCGGCACCAAGCTGATCAAGAACGGACAGATGTGCATCTCGGTCGACCATGTGCTCGTCCCGCGCGAGGACATGGACACCTTCGTCAGCCTGGCGCTGGAGTTCGCCCGGAAGAGGGTGCCCGACCATTCGCGTTCGGACGACTGCGTCGGCATCATCAGCGACCGGCATGTGGAGCGGATTGAGGAACTCGTTGCCGAGGCCAGACATGCGGGAGCGCGCATTGTCGAGGTCGAAGCGGGCGGCCAGGTCGACCCGGTGACCCGACGGATGCCCCTGAGGTTGATCCTCGACCCGGAACCCGGTCTGCGCATCTGTCACGAGGAGATCTTTGGCCCGATCCTTCCGGTCATTCCCTACGACCGGCTGGAGGACGCTGTCGCGGCAATCGATGCCGAAGGCCGACCGCTCGGGCTCTACATATTCGGAGATGACATGGACGAGTGCGAGACGATCGTTCGCGCCGTCCGATCCGGTGGTGTGTGCATCAACGCCTGCGCGCTTCAAGGCGCGCTTCCGAGCCTCGGCTTCGGGGGTAGCGGGAGCAGCGGAATGGGTCGGCACCACGGAATCGAGGGCTTCCGTGAATTCAGCACGGCGCGGGGGATGGTCGTCCGGGGGGCGCCCGACCATGTCGATGTTCTGTTTCCGCCGTACGGCGACAAGGTCCGCAGCATCGTCGAGGCGGCCTTCGGTTCGTAGCAACCAGGTCCGCGAGAAGTGGGCTCGAGCCCGGAGCGTCCCACGCGGCTGGCATCGTGGACCGCATGTGCGGCCGTTATGCCACCACCCGGACCCCGGACGAGTTGGCAGACGAGTTCGGAGCCCAGTTGGCCGAGGGGCTGACCTCGGTCGAGCCGGACTGGAACATGGCGCCCACCAAACCCGCGCCGATCGTCGTGGAGCGCCCGGCCAAGGGAGACGTTCCGGCCCACCGTGAGGTGCTCATCGCGCAGTGGGGCCTTGTGCCCAGTTGGGCCAAGGACCCCAAGATCGGGAGCCGGTTGATCAATGCCCGCAGCGAGACCGTGGCCGAGAAGCCCGCCTTCGCGAAGGCCTTCGCTTCGCGCCGAGCTGTTGTCCCGGCCGATGGCTATTACGAGTGGTACCCGGGGGAGAAGAAGCAGCCGTTCTACATCACCCCGAAGGACCACGGGATTCTCGCCATGGCCGGGCTCTTCGAGTTCTGGCGGGCGGGCCCGGACTCCCCATGGCTGATCACGTTCACCGTCCTGACGACCTCGGCTAGCGATGACCTCGGACATCTGCACGACCGAACCCCGATGATGCTCGTCGGCCACGAGATCGACGCTTGGCTCGACCCGACGCCGATGTCGGTCGACGAGCGGTTGGCCCTGCTGGCGCCGGCCGTCCCCGGGCGGCTGGATGCGTGGCCGGTGTCGACCGAGGTCAACAATCACCGCAACAACGGCCCCCAGCTGATCGAACCGATCCCGGCGGAATAGGTCGCCGGGTCGCCGTCGTTGAACCTCACATGCTGGCCTGCCTGGAACGTCCGACGGATCATGCGCCCCACGGCGCCCTCGCAGCGTCCGTAGACTGTGCGGCAATGAGTGAGGACGCCGAGCAGGAGATCGACCTCGAAACCGAGACCGCCGCAGAGCGGCAGGCCCGGTTCGAGCGCGAGGCGCTGCCCTTCGTCGACCAGCTGTACTCAGCCGGACTTCGGATGACGCGCAACCCCCAGGACGCCGAGGACCTCGTCCAGGAGACGTACGCCAAGGCGTTCGCCGCGTTCCATCAGTACACGCCGGGCACCAACCTCAAGGCGTGGCTGTATCGCATCCTCACCAACACGTACATCAACACCTACCGCAAGAAGCAGCGCCAGCCGACGCAGATCAGCGACGAACTGGACGACTGGCAGATCGTCGCGGCGGAGGCGCACACCTCGTCCGGCTTGAAGTCGGCCGAGATGGAAGCCTTGGAGCACCTGCCTGACTCGGACGTCAAGGAGGCGCTGCAGGAGCTGCCGGACGACTTCCGGTACGCGGTCTACCTCGCTGACGTCGAGGGATTCCCGTACAAGGAGATCGCCGAGATCATGGACACGCCGATCGGGACGGTGATGTCCCGTCTGCACCGCGGCCGGCGGATGCTGCGCGATCGGCTCGCCGACTACGCGCGCGAGCGCGGCCTGGCTGTATCGGGAACTGGGGAGTAAGAGCGATGGACCCGACGAAGGACACCGAAGCAAAGGCGGACGGCCCGTGCGGCTGCGACTGTACGACCGCCCGCGAACGTCTCTACCTCTTCCTGGATCGAGAGATCGACAACGCGAGTTGTGAAGAGATCCAGCAGCACATCGAAGACTGCTCGTCGTGTCTCACCGAGTACGACGTCGAACGCATCGTCAAGTCTCTCGTCCACCGGTCCTGTTCCGAGCAGGCGCCTGAAACGCTGGTCCAGAAGGTGCAGTTCGCGATCCGCACCGTCGAGATTCAGTCCGAGGCCTGAGTAGGCGTTCGCTGTTCGGCGACGTCGGCAATGGCGTCCAGCAGGGTCGTGATCCCTGCCTTGGGCCGCTCCGAGTAAGTGGTGTAGTTCCAGGTGTCCCACGTGAACCGGAACGGCAACGTGGTCCGGCCTGTGACGATCGTGAACCGGATGCCGGCGATGCGCACCAACTCGGCTGGCGTTCCCTCACCCAGCGCCGTGCGGGAGCTGGGATCGGCCAGTCCCAGCATGGACCACGGCAGCCGCACCCGGATCTTCTGTCCCTCGCGGGACCAGGTGGCCAACGAGTTGTAGTCCTTGCTCTTGGGGTTCCAGTCTCCGCGGATGAGCTTCCCGACGTACTGGTATTCGGCCGGGTGGTTGCGACCTGGCTCGCTGTACTCCCGGTTCGTGATGAGCGCATAGGTGTGCCAGGGCGCCTCCTCGTCCGGCCGATACGGGCGGGTTCGGGTGTCGAGCCGGATCGGGTCCAGTTCGCTCCGGACCTGCACCGTCGCCGAGTCGCGACGCAGACGAAGCCGATAGTCGGCCTCGTCTGGTCCGGGGATGACGTCGGCGTTGAGTGTGAGCTGGGACGGTGCATCGGAACGGAAGGTGAGGTCCAGGTGTACCCAGCTCGCGTCTGCCCACATGCGCAGAGCCTTGACCGAGCCGCGCCGGGGCGCCATCTCCGTCAACGCGCCAGGCAGCGGATGCGGATCGGTTGCGATCATGCCGAACCACTGTTCGTTGGTGAGGGGATCGTGCCAGAGCTGGCGTCGATCGGGTTGTTGGTGCTCCATGGTGTTCCACGTGCGCTTGAACCACTCGTCGACCCAGGCGAACACGAACGCTCCGCCCAGCTCCAGATGCGCGATCAACCGCATCAGGTTGGCGTCGATGGCCATGGCCTCGCGCTCGGTGTGGCCGCCCTGGTCGCGGCCCCGCGTTCCGTGGTGCGCGCTGCCCAGGGACGAAGGGACCCCGAACTCCGTGACGAGCAACGGCATCGTGCCGGCGAAATGGTTCTTGAGGGAGACCAGGTATCCCGCGTACCGGTCTGACTCGCCCTGCCATCGGGTGGCGTCGAGGCCTGGCTCGTAGCGTTGGAAGTCGGGGTAGTACGGATAGGCGTGGAAGCTCGCAAACGTGCCTCCCGGCCAGGCCTCCGACGGCAGTACATGCATCGCGTCCACCCCGACGAGGTCTTCGAGGTCGAGGGGTTCGGTGGGGTGACTCAGTGGGTCGGTGGTCGGCCAGTTGACGAACGCAATCGGTGCGGACACCCCTCGCTTCGCCTCGAGAGCCGCGAGTGCGTCCATGTGCTTGGCCAGCCATCGCTCGGTCGGGGTGGCGTTCGCGGTCGAACGGAAGTAACGCCCTCGGTGGTCGGGGGCGTTCGCTCGGCTCCGGTCGGTGCGGAGCGTGGCTTCCCCGTCCAGCTCCACCCCGATGATCCAGGCGACCAGCCAGCGGGAGACGTCCTGGGTGTAGCGACCGGAGGCACGCCCGCGCGTGGGTGGGCGGGTCAAGTCGCCATGCACGGCGGCCGAGACATCGGCCACTTCGCGGGTGAACGCGTCGTCGGTCCCCTCGTCGAACAGCGTTTGGCCGGGCTCCAGGTAGCTCTCGGTCGGCAGGTACACGCCTTGGACCAGATAGAGAGGGAAGTCGGGGTGCCGCGTGTTGTGGCGGTGCAGCTCCTCGTAGAACGCGGGTGGGAGAAGGGTGTATACGCGCACGACCGGGATGCGCATCTTCCCCATGGTCGCGATCCAGCGCCGGAATTCGCGGCGCGGGATGGTGTTGACCTCGCCCGGCTGGTGCAGCGGCGTGGTCGGGCCCAGGTTGACCCCCGGCAGGAACGTCCGTGCGCCGTCGGCCGTCAACAGCCGGAACCCGTCCGGACCGGACGTGGCCAGCGTCGTCAGGCCCGCCGGACGGGCGGGTCGCGGTGCCCACGAGGACGCCTGCGTTCTCGAATCCGCGGTCTGATCCTCACCCGACGACCGTTGGTCCGTGCACCCGCTCAGGCCGAGACTCGCGGTCATCCCGACCATGGCGGCCCACAGTGGCAAGCGCCGATGGCGACGTGAGTTCCGGACGGATCGAACCATCGTCATCTCCCTTGCGGCGGCCTACGGAAGCAAGTATCCGCGGTCAACGCTCACGGGGCGCCGGCTCGAACAGCTCGATGGGGTTCGTGGAGGCATCCTCGACGAGCGCCTGGCGGCCTCCGATGCCACTGATCACGCCGTCGCGCGCCGTGATCCCGGCGTCGGCCAAGCGCGCCAGCGTTGCGTCGAGTGAGTCGACCTCGACCTGAATCCGGTTCCAGCCCCCCGGCTGCGGCATGCTTCCGCCGACCGGCTCGCCGGCCCCGCCACCCCCGCCCGGCACGTTGAGGAAAAGCTTCACGCCGTCCCGCTCCAGCGCTGCGAACCCGGGCCCGGGATGCATCACCACCCGAAAGCCGAGCAGTTCGTAGACCGTCAGGTCCGACGTCGAGTTCACGATGTAGCGCACGTTCGTGGACATCTGCATCACCTCCTCCTTCGACGGTAGGCTGCATTCCACAGTTATGCAACACTTATGTTGCATAGAGGAGGAGCATGGACCGAGTGGATCCGCGCATCACCCGCTCGCGGCGCGTGGTGTTGGAGGCGGCGGTGGCCGTGCTCGCCGAATCGGGATACGGCGCCTTCACCATCGACGCCGTCGCCCGGCGCAGTGGCGTGGCGCGCAGCACCATCTACCGGCTCTGGCCGGGCCGGGCCGAGCTGATCGACGATGCCCTCAACACCCTCAACGTCCAGCCGGCCGAGCCGGTCGACACCCCGCTCCGGGCGCGTGAAGCGGTCCGGGTGCTCGTGCGGCATCTCGATGCCGGCCTCAATGAGGGCCCGGTCGCAGCCTGCCTGCCCGCGCTCATCGACGGAGCCGAGCGAGACGCCGGCATTCGGCGCCTCCATCACAGCCAGAACGAACGCCGCCGCGCTCGTCTGGCCGAGGCCATCGGTGAGGCGACCGGGCTTGATGCCGATGCCGACCTGCTCGCCCATGCGCTCGCCGGTGCTGTCATGTACGCGCGGCTGATGACCGGCCGCCGACTGAGCCACCGTCAGCTGGACCGGTTGGTCGACCTCGTCCTGGCCGAAAGCAAAACCCCCGTCGAATGACGGGGGTTTTCTCTCACGCGTTGGGGCGCTTGCCGTGGTTCGCGCCCTTCTTGCGACGCGCGCGGCGCTTGCGGCCGGTCTTACCCATGTCGGGCCTCCATGAACTCGAGAATCGGCGCCTAGTCTCCCACGGGGCGAAGGCGGGAGAGAAATCGGTCGCGGTCGACGACGACGCGGCGGATCTGGCCCGACCCGACGAGTGCGCCTGAGGTGTCGACGGCTTCGACGCGGAACGTGACCAGCCGGCCGTCCCGGGCGATCATGTCCGCGTTCGCGACGATGGTGGTGCCGACCGGCGACGGGATCAGGTGCTCGATCTCGACGCGCGCTCCGACGCTGGTCTGCTCCGGATCGAGCGACAGCGCATCACAGGTGGCTTCCTCGAGCCACGCCAACAACACGGGCGTTGCCAGAACTTCGACATCGCCACTGCCCACGGCCACCGCTGTGTGTTCCGGGCCGACGGTGTGGGTGACCGATGAGCTTCCCATCAGATCCCCAGCGTGTTGCGCGGATAGGCCGCGTTGACGTCGGTGATGACATTGACGAGGTAGGGCACCCCGGAGGCGAACGCGCGGTCGAGTGCCGGACCGATCTCACGGGGATCGGTCACCATCTCGCCACCGCCGCCCAGCGCTGTGACGACCTGGTCGTACCGGGTGCTCGGAGCGAGGTCGGCGGCCACGTCGTAGCCGTAGAGGAACTGCATCGGGCCCTTCTCCAGTCCCCATGCGGAGTTGTTGCCCACGACCATCACGACCGGCAGGTTGTGCCGCACCAGCGTGTCCACGTCGATGAGCGACATCCCGGCGGCGCCGTCGCCGTAGAGCAGCACGACCTGGCTGGATGGACGGCTGATGCGTGCAGCCATGGCCGCTCCCATGCCGGCGCCGAGGCAGCCGTACGGGCCCGGATCGAGCCAGCCGCCGGGCCGTTTCGGTTCGACGTACTTGCCGGCGAATGACACGAAGTCGCCACCGTCGCCGATGACGACGGCGTCGTCGGCGAGCCGGGGAAGCAGCTCACCATAGATGCGTGCCGGGTGGATCGGATCCGCCTCGGCCAGCAGAAGCTCCTGATCGCGACGGGTGGCATCGGCAACCTGGAGCTGCAGGTTGTCGAGCCAACGGGACCAGTCCGGCCTTGCCCCTGCGAACAGCGCGGTGAGGATGCCGTCGAAGCACGAGGACAGGTCGCCGGCCGCCGACGCTGCGAGGGTCGCATGTTGCGAGACCTGGCCGGGGGAGTCCGCGACATGGACGACGCTCGCGGGCTGCGCCCCATCCTTGCCACCGAAGATGCCGTACCCGAGGCGGAAGTCCAACGGGGTGCCGACGACCACGACCACGTCAGCGCCGTTGAGTGCGGCCGAGCGGGCCTTCGTGACCAGTTGCGGGTGTCCGCCGGGGACGACGCCGCGGCCCATTCCGTTGGAGATCACCGGGATGCCGGTCTCCTCGACGAACCGCAGAGCGGCCTCCTCCGCGCGGTCGGCCCAGACGTCCGTGCCGAGGATCAGCACCGGCTGTGACGCTCCGGCGAGGACGCGGCCGATGGCTGACAGATCAGCTGGATCGGGCTCGATCGGCGCAACCACCGTGTGTGGCGTGGTGCCGACCGGTGCCTGGTTGAACAACTCGTCCATGGGCACGTCGAGGAACGTCGGGCCACGGTGCGACGAACCGGCGGCCGCAAAGGCCGCGTCGACGGTCGGTGCAATGGCGTCGACGGTGTGTGCGGTGGTCGCCGACTTCGTGATCGTTGCGAAGATCGGCGGGTGGTCGAGTTCCTGCAAGCTTCCGCTTCCCCAGCGTCCGGCCGGCGCACGCCCACCGACGACGACGAGGGGAGAGCCGGCGAACATGGCCTGTGCCACGGGGCTGACGCCGTTGGTGACGCCGGGGCCGGCGGTGAGTACGGCCAGCCCGGGCGTCCGGGTGAGCTTGCCGATCGCCTCGGCCGCGAACACTGCGCTCGGCTCGTGGCGCACATCGATGATCGGCATCGGCGGATCGGCGATGACCGCGGCGTCGTAGAGCGGGAAGACGTGGGCGCCGGACAGCGTGAACATCGTCGAGACGCCGTGCGCGCGGGCGACATCCAGGGCCTGGACACCACCATGTGAGGTCGCCGGAGCGTCGGTGTGAACGTCTTCAACGTCAGTCATGGAGGTGACGTTACCGGCAGCGAGTGAGGTCGACGCGATCAGTCGGACAGCGGCTGGGCGCGGGAAGTCGGCCGGTACAGCCACGGACTCTCGGCTCGAATCTGGTCGAGCACAACCAGGATCAAGTCGGCGCGGTTTGCCGGTTGCGCCGCGAACAGCTCGGCATCGTGCAGGAGGTCGGGACGCCCTTGAACGCCGAGCGCCAGCTGCAGATGCAGGGCACGCAGCAGGCGCGACGTGTTGAAGGCCGCCGCCGACGGCCACTCCGACAGCGGGCCGCGGGTCCTCGGCGGCTTGATGCCTTCGCCGAGCCGTTTCAGCCATGGCTCGACGAGTGAGGTGTCCAGTGCGTTGCGGTGCAGCAGCGCCATGACGGCGAACGCCAGTCGGTCGTCTTCGCCGTGCCGCCAGATGTAGGAGGTCGGGGTCAGGACCCGGTCGGCGATGACGTCGAGCAGAACGGTCAGCTCGAGCCGGCCGAAGTGGCGCGAGCGGGCCAAGGCGGCGAGCAGGTCAGCGCCGTGCGCGATGGCGTGGGCCCACCCCTGTTCGGGGATCCAGCCCCGGTGGTCCTGTTCACGGACATACCAACTGGTGGCGCGGTCACCCCACTCCAGGACTGACGAGTCGCTGAGCAGCTGCTGGTCATTGTCACGGCCGAGGATCTCGGCGAGCATCAGCGCGCTGTAGCTGCGGCGGATGACCGAACTGTCGCCGTCGTGGCCGAGCCCGTACTGGAGTCCGGGCACCAGGCCGTTGCCCAGCCCCGGCAGCAGGTCGTCATACACGCCCTGGTCGAGCCATCCGGTCAGGATCGGGTAGGCGATGTCCTCGCGCAGCCGGGGGTTCGGATGGCCCAGCATCTCGACCAGCTCGGCGGTGAGCTCGTCCAGGGGGCGGTCGTTCGGGAGGGCGCGGTTCGACTGCAGCACGCGCTGCCAGTACGCAGGAGCCCAATGAACCTGAGACATCCTTGCCATCGTAATCACGCCGCTGCGCGGCACTTCGCCGTCGACCGATAACTACGCTTGACCCCGTGCCCTCCCTGGACGAGATCGCGCGCAGCCGTACGACGCTGCGGCCCGACGACGTCACGTGGCTGCACGCCGTCGTCACGGACTGGCAGATCATCGCCGACCTGGCCTTCGCCGATCTCGTCCTGTGGGTGCCGGACGCCGAGGAGAAGGGGCACTGGGCGGCGGCCCAGATCCGGCCGACAACCGGCCCGACCATGCTGCTGGAGGACGTCGCTGCCTCGTTCCGCCCGGCGGAGGCCGCAGCGATCGGTCACCTGGTGCCGGTGGTCCACGACGGCCATGCGCTGGCCGAGATCGAGGTTCGTTCCGGAGGCAACCCGGGACGTGCGGCGAGCGCCCTGGAAGCGGCATACCGCGCATCGGCCGATGATCTGCTGGCGATGATCGCCGCAGGGGTCTTTCCGTTCGCCGGTGCGCGATCGGACCTGGCCGATTCGCTCCGGGTCGGGGACGGGTTCATTCGGCTGGCCGGGAACGGTGTCGTCGAATATGCCAGCCCCAATGCACTGTCGGCGTTCCGGCGGCTCGGACTCGTCGGTGACCTGGCGGGCGCCGACCTCGGTGCGGTGACCGCCGAGCTCGTCGACGGCCGCCCGACGCATCGAGGCGTCCGCGGGCTTCTCCACGGCCGCGAACCAGGTGAGGCCGAGATCGCCAACGACGACGTCTCGGTGGCGCTTCGGCTGATCCCGTTGCGCCGCGACGGCGTCGCGGTCGGGGCGATCGTGCTCCTGCGGGACGTCACCGAGTTGCGGCGACGGGAGCGTCAGCTCGTCTCCAAGGAGGCGACGATCCGGGAGATCCATCACCGGGTGAAGAACAACCTGCAGACCGTCGCGGCCCTGTTGAGGCTGCAGGGCCGCCGCCTGGCCGAGCCGTCGGCACGTGAGGCCCTCGACGACGCTGTGCGGCGGGTCGGATCGATCGCGCTCGTCCACGAGACGTTGAGTCAGTCGTTCGATGAGACCGTCAACTTCGACGAAGTCGCCGACCAGTTGTTGCGGAGCGTCCTCGACGTCTCCGGTGACGGTGAGCGAGGCCGGGTTGCAGGTCAGCGCATTGGGAGCTTCGGGCCCATCGCCGGCGAAACGGCCACAGCGCTCGCGATGGTCGTGACCGAGCTGATTCAGAACGCCGCGCAGCACGCATACCCGGAGACGCCCGGGCGCGTCATCGTCGCCGCGAATCGCATCCGCGATCGGCTGCGGGTACGGGTCAGCGACGACGGCGTCGGAATGCCTGATGACGTCGTCGCGGGGGAGAGCCTGGGGCTTTCGATCGTCCGGACCCTCGTCGAGTCGGAGTTGAACGGCACGCTCCGGTTCGACGCAGGTCGCCGCGGTGGGACCACGGTGACGATCGAGTTGGAGGTGTAACTCAGGCGCGAATGCGGGCGCGAGCGTTTCGGCGCTTGAGCGCGCGGCGCTCGTCCTCGCTGAGGCCGCCCCAGACACCGTGGTCCTGACCGGACTCGAGGGCCCACTGGAGGCACTGGTCGCTGACGTCACAGCGGCGGCACACCAACTTGGCCTCCTCGATCTGGAGGATGGCCGGTCCGGTATTGCCGATGGGGAAGAAGAGCTCCGGGTCTTCGTCGAGGCACGCGCTGCGATGGCGCCAGTCCATGACGATCTCACTCCCTTTCCCGGTGTGAACCCGGTTGCCGAGGCTGTCAACTGCGCCCGGTCCGTCGGTTTTGACGGACCAATCAGAGGGCGCACCGCATGCCTCAGGCCATGCTGTCAAGGAATCGGGTCCCAAACAAGGGAAATAGCCCAGTTCCTTGGTGTCGAGTCCGTCACATTGCACACCTTGTCGTTGACGGCCTGACCTGCGCGAATGCTGGCCCGAGGGGACAGCCATGTCGGGGCGCGTGGGGCATGTGAGAGACTGGCAGTCGGGCAAAACCCGCTGCCGCCGGCGCACTGTGTGACGCTGGCGCACCCCACCGGCCGGACCTGATCGGTTCGCGAATCCGCCCCCGGAAACTCCGCACCGCAATTCGCACCGCATCATTCGCACCGCCGGATGTGCGCCGACAGGACCCAAGCGCTGATGGTTGCCACTGACATCGATGCCCCGCCGGACGTCCCCGAACCCGAGGACGACCCGGTCTTCGCGCTGCACCGCGGCGGCAAGATGGAAGTGGCCGCAACGGTGCCGCTGCGTGACGCCAACGATCTGGCGCTTTCGTACACCCCGGGCGTGGCCCGGGTGTGCGAGGCGATCTTCGCCGATCCCGAACTCGCCCACGACTACACGTGGGTCTCCAACACGGTCGCCGTCGTCACCGATGGCACGGCGGTGCTCGGGTTGGGCAACATCGGGCCGGCGGCATCCATGCCGGTCATGGAGGGCAAGGCGGTCCTCTTCAAGCGGTTCGGTGGCGTCGATGCCATTCCGGTGGCGTTGAACACGACCGACGTCGACGAGATCGTCGAGACCGTCACCCGGCTCGCCCCGACCTTCGGCGGAATCAACCTCGAGGACATCGCCAGCCCGCGCTGCTTCGAGATTGAGCGCCGTCTCATCGAGGCCCTCGACATCCCGGTTTTCCACGACGACCAGCACGGCACGGCCGTCGTTGTCCTGGCCGGGCTGCTCAACGCGGCACGGGTGACCGACCGTGACCTCGAGGACTGCAAGGTGGTCATCTCCGGCGCCGGTGCGGCCGGCGTCGCGATCACCAAGATCCTCATGTCGGCCGGTGTGCGCAAGATCAGCGTCATCGACCGTCAAGGCGTGGTTCACCCGTCCCGCGACAACCTCAACGAGGTCAAGCAGTGGCTGGCCACCAAGACCGCTGACTGGGCCAAGCCCGGATCCGTGGCTGACGCTCTCGTGGGCGCCGATGTCTTCATCGGTGTCTCCGGCGGCTCGATCGCCGAGGAAGCCGTGGCGAAGATGGCCGACGACGCGATCGTGTTTGCGCTGGCCAACCCGAATCCCGAGGTGAACCCCGAGATCGCGGCCAAGTACGCCCGCGTGGTCGCGACCGGGCGGTCGGACTTCCCGAACCAGCTCAACAACGTCCTGGTGTTCCCCGGCATCTTCCGCGGTGCCCTCGACGTCCGGGCGACCGTCATCTCCGAGTCGATGAAGTTGGCCGCTGCCAATGCGATCGCCGACCTGGTCGAGGCCGAGGAGCTGACCGAGTCGTACATCATCCCGTCGCCGTTCGACCCGCGCGTTGCGACTGCGGTGGCTCGCGCGGTCACCGACACCGCTCGCCGCGAAGGCCTGGCTCGACGGCCGTACTGACCCACTCCGGACTTCCGACCTGCCACTCGCCTGAGGAGCGCCCGTGTTTGCTGTCTACGCCGAATCGTCCAACTTCGACGACCCGTTGGCGGCCCTTGGCGTCGGCCAACGGCCGGACCCCGAGGTTCCCGCGGGGTGGACCACCGTCACGGTCAAGGCCGCCTCGATCAATCATCACGATGTGTGGAGCCTGAAGGGTGTCGGCCTGCCGGAAGAGCGCCTGCCGATGATCCTCGGGTGTGACGCCGCCGGCCTGGACGAGGACGGGAACGCGGTGATTGTCCACGCCGTCATCAACGACCCGGCGTGGACGGGTGACGAACTGCACGATCCCAAGCGGTCGCTGCTGTCCGAGCGATTCCAGGGAACCTTCGCCGAGCGGGTCGCTGTGCCGCGGCAGAACGTCCTGCCCAAGCCGGCGAGCCTGTCGTTCGAAGAGGCCGCCTGCCTGCCGACAGCCTGGCTCACCGCCTATCGGATGCTGTTCACCAAGTCGGGCCTGCAGCCGGGTGATTCGGTGCTCATCCAGGGCGCCGGTGGCGGCGTCGCGACCGCGCTGATCGTGCTCGCCCGTGCTGCCGGGTTCCGGGTCTTCACCACCAGCCGGGACGAGGACAAGCGGGCGCGGGCACTCGGACTCGGCGCACACGAAGCCATCGAGTCGGGCGGCCGCCTGCCGCGACTCGTCGACGCCGTCATGGAGACCGTCGGCGCGGCAACGTGGTCCCACTCGGTGAAGTCGCTCAAGCCGGGCGGCACCATCGTGATCAGCGGCACGACGTCGGGGCCGAATCCGGCCAACGCCGAACTGATGCGCCTGTTCTTCCAGGAGAAGAACGTCGCCGGATCGACGATGGGCTCGCGCGCCGAGCTCGGGCGGCTGATCGAGTTCCTCGACGTCACCGGGGTGCGGCCGCTGATCGACCAGACCATGCCGATGGATCAGGCGGCTGTGGGACTGGAGCGGGTCGCGTCCGGCGACGTCTTCGGGAAGATCGTCCTCACGCTGTAGTCAGGCGCAGTGCTTGGCCGAGTAGTCCACGAGCTCCTGTGGCGTCTGGAGCTCGCCGCCCCACTCCTCGTAGAACTCCTTGTTGGTGCGCATCACCGACACCGGCGAATCCTCCGGGAGCTTGCGCAGTGCCGCGACGAAGGTGGCTGCTCTCTGCAGGTAGTCGATGAAGACCTGGCGCGTGTCCGCCGGCATGTCTGCGGGTGTCCCGACCTTGCGTTGCTCGTCGAGCAGCTCGTCGTACGCGTCGGCTGCCTCACCGGTGGTGTCGACCCCGGCGAACGCCGCTTTGTCGCCTTGGAAGGCGTCGCAGTAGGCCTGGATCGACGCGTTGGTCGGGATGCTCGGAGTTGCCGGCATGGTCATGGTCGGCGAGGTGGGCTCGGTGGCGTGGTCGTCCTCGGTGTTGGGTGAACGGCTTTCGCCCGCATCAGGCCCGCAGGCCGCCAGAACGAGACCGGCGACCGACAACACGATCGTCGTCAGGAACGTGGAACGCGCACTGACACGCACGATGCAAGACCCCCGATCTCTCGAACTCAGCTTGGCAGGTACCCAGCCAGCGACCGCCGATGCGCGCCCACCTCCGCTCTCCACCTTCGGTTGTACGGTTGAGGGTGCACTCCCGGGCCTGTTGGCGCTGGAGAAGACGGGCCGCGGATACGGCCCCGGACGGAGACGATGTGAGAGCCGCAGTGGGCTCGAACCGTCCTGCGCCGGCTGACGAAGCCTGGTGGCAGTCCGCGGTCGTCTATCAGGTTTATCCGCGCAGCTTCGCCGACTCGAACGGAGACGGCGTTGGCGACTTGCCGGGGATCCTGGCGCACCTCGACCACATTGCTGGTCTTGGCATCGACGTGATCTGGCTGTCGCCGGTGTATCGGTCGCCGCAGACCGACAACGGCTACGACATCAGCGACTATCAGGGCGTTGATCCGCTGTTCGGGACGCTCGACGACCTCGACGAGCTGATCCGTGCCGTTCACGAGCGCGGGATGAAGCTGGTCATGGACCTGGTGGTCAACCACACCTCTGCCGAGCACCCGTGGTTCGTGGAGTCCCGGCGCAGCCGAACTGGTTCGAAGTCGGACTGGTACTTCTGGCGCGACGCGAAACCGGGCACCGTTGGTGGTGAGCCGGGATCGGAGCCCAACAACTGGGGGGCCGTGTTCTCCGGATCGGCCTGGGAATGGTCGCCTGAGCGCAGCCAGTTCTACCTGCACCTGTTCGCCGTCGAGCAACCCGACCTCAACTGGGACAACCCGGAGGTGCGCGAGGCCATTTTCGCGATGATGAACTGGTGGCTCGACCGGGGCATCGACGGGTTCCGGATGGATGTCATCAACTTCATCTCCAAGGACCCGCAGCTCCCCGATGGTTCTGTCACCGATTCCGGCTACGGCGACGGAATGCCGTACTTCGCGCACGGCCCGCAGATTCACACGTACCTTGCCGAGATGAGGCGGCGCGTCTTCGATGGACGGCCCGACACCTACCTCACCGTCGGCGAGATGCCCGGAGTCACCCCCGAGCAGGCCCGTGACTTCACCGACCGCGTCCACGGCCACCTCGCCATGGTGTTCCAGTTCGAACACGTCTCACTGGATCACGACGGTGACAAGTGGACGCCGCGCAAGATCACCGTCGGTGACCTCCGTGCCACGCTCGGCAAATGGCAGGAGGCGCTGGCCGACGCCGGCTGGAACAGCCTGTACTGGAACAACCACGACCAGCCGCGCGCCGTATCGCGGTTCGGGGACGACACCACGTTCTGGCGCGAGTCGGCAACTGCATTGGCCACCGTGCTTCACCTTCATCGCGGGACGCCCTACGTCTACCAAGGCGAGGAGCTCGGCATGACGAACGTGCCGTTCGACGACATCGGCAGCTTTCGTGACGTCGAGTCGCTCAACTACTACGCCGATCAGACCCTACGTCTCGGGATGGACCCCGAGACGGTCGTGGATGCGTTGCGCCGCAGCAGCCGGGACAACGCGCGCACCCCCATGCAATGGACCGGCGACGCCGGGGCCGGGTTCAGCGCGGCGGCGCCGTGGATTCCGCTGAACCCGAACCACACCTGGCTCAACGCGGCGAGCCAGGTCGATGACCCCGGCTCGATCTACCAGTACTACCGAGCCCTGATCGAGCTGCGGCATCACGAGCCTGTCATCGTCAGCGGCGACTTCAGGCTTCTCGACGTCGAGTCCGAGAACGTCTACGCGTTCCGGCGGCGTCTCGGCGACCACATCGTCGACGTCTTCGCCAATCTCTCGAGCGACCGCGTGCGGGTGGGGAGCCTCGCGGAGGGGAGCCAGGGAATCCTGATCGGCAACTACCCGTCCGAAAAGCGTCAGACCGGTGCGCTGGAACCCTGGGAAGCTCGCGCCTACCGGCGCTGAGCACCAGTTGGACGCGCGGGCTAGGCTCAAGCTACGACTGCAATCGTCGGGTTGCCATCGCGGGTCGCGCGAGGAACCGATACCGACGACAGCAGCAAGTCCGGGCGGTAGCGAGAATGATCTCGTGTCCTGAACTCCGACAGTGATCTCCTTTGTCTGGGAGTTCGGGTTGCCCCTTCCGGCTGGTACCGGCGGTTCGGAGAACTACACGATCGGTCACGTCCGCGAGCTGAATCGTCGCGGCATCGCGGCCCAGGTCGTCACCGTGGGGGCCGGCTTCGCCGATGGCCGTGCTGATTCACCGGGCATCCCGTTCCGCTCGCTCGACTCGGTTGCCGAAGTCGGGCAACTCGACGGCACGGTCGTGTTCGTGACCGAGTTCCCGGCCGTGGCGACACGGCGGCCGGCCTACCAGTTCCTGCACATCCCGCCACCGTTGCGTGAGGGCGAGCGACGGCGGGTGGCGGCGCAGACGCGCGGCCGGACCCTCATCGCTACAAGCCGGTTCGGCGCAGAGCTCTGGTCGACCTTCCTCGGTGTCGACTCAGCCGCGGTTCGCGTGGTCTACCCGTTCGCCGAGCCGTGCTTCGGGGCGCAGCCGCGTCCGAGCGTGGATCCCGCCGCGATTAGCGTCCTGTTCGCGGGAAGGCTGAGTCCCGAGAAGGGCATCTACACGTTCTTGGCGATGCTTCACAATGACCTGATTGTCGCGTCTGACCTCGATCTCACCTTCACTGCGACGACCGCAGGCGCCGACAAGGCCCAAGGGCGCATCATCCACCAGTTGGTGCAAGCCCACCCGGGTGTTCGGGTCGTCTCGGCCCGCAAGACACCGGAGGCCATGGCGGCTTTGATGGCCGATCACGACATCGTCGTCATGCCCTCGAACGGCCAGTACTGGCACGAGACCTTCGGCATCGTCTCCATCGAGGCCCAACACTCCGGATGCCGGGTGGTCGCCTCCAACGACGGTGGACTGCCCGAGACCGATTGCGGCGCCGTGACCTACGTCGATCCGGACAACGCCGAGGCGCTCGCGATCGGGATCCGCACCGCCATCGCAGAAGGGCAGATGTCGTCGGCCGAACGACGGGTCGCCTCCGCTGCGTTCACGGTTGAACAGTCCATCGACGGGCTGCTCGCAGTGTTCGAAGAGTCGCGCGCGCCGGCGCCGGCACTCATCCCAACGTCAATGCACTGAGGAGCGCCCATGAACGACAAGTCCCCGCGGCAGCAGATGTCGAAGAAGTCCGCCAAGTCCATCAAGGAGAAGCGAGCCGATCGGCGCGCCAAGCAACCCGATGCGATCCCCGAAGCCAACGGGCCGCGGAAGTCGAAGGGCCGCTGACCGAGGACTGACCGGGTCGGTCAGTCCTCGTCCTCGTCGTCCAACCTGGCCAGCCAGGTCAGCGAGACGATCTCGTCACCGCGC
>DATEDT010000008.1:0-3166 GCA_035281505.1 Aeromicrobium sp.
CCTCACCATCGCGCTCGTCACCGTCATGGGACTGGCGGCTCAGACGCGGGTCCTCCTGCTCGTATTGGCCACGGTGCTCATCGCCCAGGTGCTCATTGCATCGGCGCCATCACCGGCAGACGACCGCGGAAGGGCAATCCCCACGCCGCAGCTGACCGCAACGATGGTCGCCGGCGCGATTTCGTCGGCGATCGCCTACCACCCGGCTCTGCTGTTCGGTGCACAAACGCGGGCCAGCCTCGACAGCCTCAAGCCGGGCGTCTTTGCCGGCATCCTGATCGGCGTTGCAGCCGGCCTGATCACTGCGATCGTGGCCCAGGCCATGCGCAAGGACGGCCGTGGCCACCTCGTGGAATCGCTCGCCGCAGTGAGCTCGCTGGTGGTGTTTGCGGCCTGTGCCGCGGCCTGGGTGGCCGCCGCACGGGCGAACACCGGTTGGGAGGTTGTGACCATCGGATGTGGCGCCGTCCTCGTGACCGTCCTGCTGTCGCTCGTTCCCGGGCCGCGTTCGGCCATCCTGCCGATTGCGGTGGTGGCCGGGGCTGCGGCCGGAGCCGCGGCTTCGCACCTTCTTGAGGGCGAGGCGACACTGTCGTTCGCGGCCGGCGTCGGGCTTGGTGCCGGCGGGTTCGCGCTCCTCGGCCTGGCGGTGGGGACCGTGTGGTCGCATGGCCGGAGCCACCTGCCTGCGGCTTGGGGGCTGCCGGGTGCGCTCGCGTTCGTCATGGCGGGTCCACTGGTGTTCGTTGCCGGTGATTTCCTCGCGGCGACGGTCTAGCGCGCGCATCTGTGGTCCTCGCGGCGAACTCGTAGGCTGGGACCGTGACCGGTTTGCTCGTGATCAGCGTCGTGGTGCTGGTCGCTGCCTTCGCTGCGGGGGTTCTGGCGCTCGTGAACGGCCGCTTCCGGCGACGTCAGGCCGGGCAGGTGCTGTCGCCCGCTGAACTCGGCATTGATCTGGGAACGCGCGCGACTCTCGTGCAGTTCTCCAGCGCCTTCTGCAGCCCGTGTCGCGCGACACGCACCCTGCTACGGGACGTGGCCGCACGACGGGATGACGTTGCGTATGTCGACATCGATGCCGAGTCCCACTTGGACCTGGTCCGGCAGCTCGGCATCCTGCGCACGCCCACCGTCGTGGTGCTGAACCACGCGGGCGTGGTCGTCCGGCAGGCGTCGGGTCTTCCGCGGCGCGAACAGATCGACGCCGTGCTCGCTGGGATTTGAGGCAGAAATCGAAGGTGTCTGAATAATGAGACGACGTCTCATATAATGGGACATCGATCCTCGGGTTTCGGTAGTTGCCCCGTACGCTGCTGAGCATGCCCACCACGACACGCCTGACGCGTCGCCTGGCTGTGGACCACGGCCACATGCGCTCCGCGCTGTGTCGCATGCGTTGAACCCGGACTGCTGACTGCACGTCCACCGTCATCCCCGTCGTTTCCAACGCAGGAGCTTTTCCCATGTCCCAGCCCGTCGAGATCGATCCTCGCGGACACCGTTTCAACGCAGTGTTGACCTCAGTGGTGATCGCAGCCGCCATCGTTGCCCTTGGGGTGGCACCGGCGCTGGCGATCGCCCTGACGGCCTTCCAGCTGGCGGTCTTCGCGATCGGCGGCTTCCATCGCCTGACCGCATCGCCGTACGCCTTGGCGTATGCCCGCGCGGTGCGGCCGCGGATCGGCCCGCCGCGGCAGTTGGAGGATGCGGCAGGACCGGTCTTCAGCCAGGTCCTGGGGACGTTCTTCCTGGCCGCCGGGCTCGCCGCGCTCGTCACCGGCGCGACAACCGTCGGTTACATCGCTCTTGCACTTGCGTTGTTCGCAGCGCTCCTCAACGCGTCCATCGGCCTGTGCCTTGGATGCGAGCTCCATCTCATCCTGCAGCGTCTTCGGACGCCGAAGGCCTAACCCAACCAACCCACCCACCCGTGGGCCCGACCTGAGGGCGGGGTCCACATCGAAAATGGAGGAACACCATGAGCCGCGAGTCCGCGCTCGTCACCGCTGACTGGGTCGAGGAACACCTTGATGACCCGAACGTGGTGCTCATCGAAGTCGACGAGGACACCGAGGCCTACGTCGGCGGCCACATCAGGGGAGCCATCCGGCTCGACTGGAACAAGGACCTCAAGGACGGCGTCCGTCACGACTTCATCAGCAAGGAGCGGCTCGAGGAGCTGTTCTCCGCCAAAGGTGTGGCGAACGACCAGACGATCGTTCTGTACGGCGGCAACAACAACTGGTTCGCCGCGTACGCGTACTGGTTCATCACCTACCACGGTCACGACGATGTCCGACTCCTCGACGGCGGCCGCAAGAAGTGGGAGCTCGACGCCCGTGAGCTGACCAGGGAAGTGCCGGAACGCCCGCGCACCGACTACAAGGCCAAGGACGGCGACGAGAACATTCGCGCCTACCGCGACGAGGTCGTCGCGTCGATCGGTGCCAAGAACCTGATCGACGTCCGCAGCCCCGACGAGTACGCCGGTCGGCTCCTCGCCCCGGCGCACCTCCCGCAGGAGCAGTCGCAGATCCCCGGCCACGTGCCCACCGCGCTCAACGTGCCGTGGAGCAAGACGGCCAACGACGATGGCACGTTCCGCAGCGACGACGAGCTGAAGGAGCTCTACGGCGAGGCCGGCTTCGACTTCGGCAAGGAGACCATCGCCTACTGCCGCATCGGCGAGCGCAGCTCGCACACGTGGTTCGTGCTGCAGGAGATTCTCGGCCAGCCGGGGGTCAAGAACTACGACGGCTCGTGGACCGAGTACGGCTCCTTGCGCGCCGTGCCGGTGGCTCTGGGCGACGAGCCGGGTGTCGCCTGATGTGCGGCGCGGTCGCTGGTGGACCCAGCCTGGAAGGCGTCAACGTCGCCGCTGAGGCGATCGTCCAGGGCGTCGTGACGCGTGGTGGCGAACCGGTGAGCACCGCGTACGTCCGGCTGCTCGATCGCACCGGCGAGTTCACGGCCGAGGTGCCGGTCTCGGCCACGGGCCAGTTCCGGTTCTTCGCCGGGCCCGGCTCCTGGACTCTGCGGGTGCTGTCGCCGAAGGCCGACGCAGTCGACCGCGTGGTCGAGGCTGCAGTGGGTCACGTCGCGGACGTGGTCATCGAACTGGACGCTGCGGTCGCAACGCAGGCCTGACCGCTTTAGACATTCC
>DATEDT010000009.1:0-20866 GCA_035281505.1 Aeromicrobium sp.
GGCCACCCGTGTCGAGCAGCGCACCGACTTCGACCGCCTCGTCATCGACATCGAGACCAAGCGTTCGATGCTCCCGCGCGACGCGATCGCGTCGGCGGGCTCGACCTTGGTCGAGCTGTTCGGGCTGGCCCGTGAGCTCAACGTCGAGGCCGAAGGCATCGACATCGGCCCGTCGCCGGTCGACGAGCAGCTCGCCGCCGACCTGGCCCTGCCGATCGAGGACCTCAACTTCACCGTCCGGTCCTACAACTGCCTCAAGCGCGAGGGCGTCCACACCGTGGGCGAGCTCATCACACGCTCGGAGCAGGACCTACTCGACATCCGCAACTTCGGGCAGAAGTCGATCGACGAGGTCAAGGCGAAGCTGGCCGAGATGGGCTTGGGCCTCAAGGACAGCCCGGCCGGGTTCGACCCGTCGGCCGTCATGGACGCCTACGACGAAGACATCAGCTTCGCCGAGGACGAGCAGTACTGATTTCAGTTCTGCTCACCTCGGTGACCGCAACCACCTGGAGATAGACAGATGCCTACCCCCACGAAGGGTGCCCGCCTCGGCGGCAGCCCGTCCCACCAGCGGCTGATCCTGGCCAACCTGGCTCAGCAGCTGTTCGAGCACGGCCGGATCACGACGACCGAGGCCAAGGCCCGTCGGCTGCGTCCGTACGCCGAGGCGCTGATCACCAAGGCGAAGGTCGACACGGTGGCCAACCGCCGCCATGTCGTCCGCGTCATCCGGGACAAGGGCGTGCTGCACACGCTCTTCACCGAGATCGGCCCGGCCATGGCGACCCGCCCGGGCGGCTACACCCGCATCACCAAGGTGGGCCCGCGCAAGGGTGACAACGCTCCCATGGCCGTGATCGAGATCGTCGAGGCCAAGGACTTCCCGCCGCAGAACCAGACGCCCAAGAAACCGGCCAAGGTCGCGAAGCCGAAGCCGGCCCCGGCCGAGGATGTGGCTGAGGAAGAGACTGAGGTCGTCGCCGAGGAAGCGGTCGCCGAAGCTCCGCAGGACGCTAGCGGCGAAGCCGCGGGAGGCGACGAAGTCGCCGAAGCGCCCGCGGAGGAAGCTGCGGCCGACGAGGTTCCTGCATCCGAGGAAGAAGCTCCGAACGCCGAAGACGAGTAAGTCTTACGGACTGATGACGGCGGCCCATTTCCCTCGGGAAGTGGGCCGCCGTTGTCTACCGTGACGAGCATGCGGCGTTGGCTTCTGCTCGGTGGCGCCGGGCTCGTGATCGTCGGGTTGATCCTGTTCGAGCCCTGGGCCCTCTTCCAGAACTCGACGGTGGACGAATCTCTACCAGGTCCGGCGACTTCGTCGACCGCTGAGGGGAACGCCGACGCCGATCCCGGAGAGCTGGCTCGCGGCGATTTCGTGAAGCAGGAGCACGACACGACGGGCGTCGCTCGCGTCGTCCGGCTCGAGTCCGGTGCTCGGGTGCTGCGCCTGGAGAACTTCTCGACGACCAACGGGCCGGATCTGCACGTCTGGCTGAGCGAGGAGACGGCCGGGGGCAATTGGTTCAAGTACCGCAATGCGCGCCACGTCGCGCTGGGCGCGCTCAAGGCCAACAACGGCAATCAGAACTACGAGATCCCGAAAACCGCGGAACTCGACGGAATCCGCTCGGCGGTGATCTGGTGTAAGCGGTTTTCGGTGGCGTTCGGCTCGGCGCCGCTCAGCCTCGGCTGACCCGCAGCACCCGGAATCCGCGGCTGCTTGCGATGCGCTCGGCCGGCCAGCCGCTGTCGGCGAGCCACCGTTGCAGCGAGTCCGAACCGAGATTCTTGCCGACAACCAGGTAGGCAACGCCACCCGGGACGAGGCGCGGCATCCACATCGCGAGGAGCGCGTGGAGCTCGTCCTTGCCGATACGGACGGGCGGGTTGGACCAGATCTCATCGAAGAGGATCTCCCCAGGGACGGCATCCGGGGCGGCGACCCGGACGCGGGCGCGGTGGCGCGAGGCGTTCGCGGCGGTGAGTTCGCGCGCACGCGAGTTGACGTCGACCGCCCACACCTCGGCCAAGGGCGCTGCGAGCGCCAGTCCGACCGCGATCGGCCCCCATCCGCAGCCGAGGTCGAGCAGCGTCTTCTCGCCAGTGGGCGCCGGAATCTCACGCAGCAGGACGTCGGTCGCCTTGTCCAGCCCGTCCGGGGAGAAGGTGCCGGATGAGGTCATGAAATCAAGCTCGCGACCGAAGATCGTCGCCTTGATCATTCGGCGCCGATCCGACGTTCCCGGGTCGGCATCGAAGTAGTGGCTGCCCACGGGACCAAGTCTCCCAGCCGCGGGTTACGTGGGCTCGAGGCCCTCGATTCGCTCGGCGATCCGCCAGCCCTCACCGACGAGCTCGAGGATCTCGGCGTCCATCTCAGCTTCCTCGTACCAGACCCGCACGAACTCCTGGCCGTCGATGGTCGGCCCCAAGCCGACCGCCGGATCGCCCGACCGCAACATCACGTCGCGTTCGTAGGGGCTGCTCAGGACGATCATCGATTCAGTGTCGTCCCTGGCAAAGACCTGATCGCCGACGCTCAGCGTCCGTGCGCCGTCGTGCTCACCGCTCTGGACGTGCGGAAGCGCCGAGACACCTTCGACGACCTCGTGCCACTGCAGCGGCATACCTGCAGTGTCCTCCCGGCCCGTGTGGTGGCGTCAAGACCCACGCATCCGGCGCGATTCGAGAGCTCGGGCGGCGAGTTCGTCGTCGTCGGGGTAGACGACCTCCTCCAGAACGAGCCCATGGGCGGGCATGACCTTCACTTTCGGGTCGCGGACTCCCGCCGTCAGGACGTCGGCCGTCCACGACGGCTCGTGTCGGCCCTCGCCGACGGCCACCAGCGCGCCCATGAGGGCGCGAACCATGGAATGACAGAACGCGTCGGCTCGTACCGTCGTCTCGACCAGACCGTCAGCCGAGCGGCTCGTCGACAACTCGCGCAAGGTCCGGATCGTCGTGGCCCCTGCTCGCTTGCGGCAGAACGCGGCGAAGTCGTGCTCGCCGAGCAGGTGTGCCGCTGCCGCGTTCATCGCGTCGATGTCGAGTTCCCGAGGCCACGCGACCACATGGGCACGGGCCAATGGATCCGCGCCGGGACGGTCGGCGAGCCTGTAAACGTACCGGCGCTCGAGCGCCGAGAACCGGGCATCGAAGCCCGGCGGCGCTTCGACGACGCCGATCAGGCTGATGTCGTCCGGAAGGATGCGCCGCAGGCGTTTCGTCAGGACGTCGGGATCGACGCCGTCCAGGTCCACGTGCGCCACCTGGCCTCGAGCGTGGACGCCGGTGTCAGTGCGGCCGGCGCACGTCAGCGGAGCTGGGGCATCGAGTCGCAGGACGGTGGCGATCGCCGTCTCCACCTCGCCTTGGACAGTGCGCAGGGACGGCTGGGTTGCCCAGCCGTGGAATCCGCTGCCGTCGTAGGCGAGGTCGAGGCGCAACCGCACCGCCGTCAGCTCCGGGCGTTGAGCGGCAACGTCAGGCCCAGCGCTCCGACGCCGGGACGAACTTCAGCGTCCGGTCGCCGGTGTAGATCTGCTTCGGCCGAGCGATCTTCTGCTCCTTGTCGTCCACCAGCTCGCCCCACTGCGCCAGCCAGCCGGCCGTACGCGGGATGGCGAACAGGACGGTGAACATCTCCGCAGGGAACTGCAGCGCCTCGTAGATGAGGCCGGAGTAGAAGTCGACGTTCGGGTAGAGCTTGCGCTTGACGAAGTACTCGTCCTCCAGCGCGATCTTCTCCAGCTCCAGCGCGATCTCGAGTAGCGGATTGACGCCGGTGACCTCGAAAACGTCGTCGCAGGCCTTCTTGATGATCTTGGCGCGCGGGTCGTAGTTCTTGTAGACCCGATGGCCGAAGCCCATCAGGCGTTCCTTGCCCTCCTTCACGCCTTCCATGAACGCCGGGATGTTGTCCTTGGTCTTGATCTTGCGCAGCATCTTCAGCACGGCTTCATTGGCCCCGCCGTGCAGCGGGCCGTAGAGGGCGGCGATGCCGGCGCTGACGGCCGAGTACGGGTCGACCTGACTGGAGCCGACGGAACGCACCGCGTTGGTCGAGCAGTTCTGCTCGTGGTCGGCGTGCAGGATGAACAGGACCTCCAGCGCCTTCGCCAACCGCGGATCAGCCATGTACTGCGGCTCGCTGTGGCGGAACAGCATGGACAGGAAGTTCTCGGTGTAGCTGAGGTCGTTGTCCGGATAGATGTACGGCTTGCCTTGCGCATGCCGGAAGGCCCACGCGCCGAGCGTCGGCATCTTCGCGATCATGCGGATGACCTGGATCTCGCGGGTCGCGGGATCGGAGATCTCGCGCGCGTCGGGGTAGAAGGTGCTCAGCGCACCGACGCTCGACAGGAGCATGCCCATCGGGTGGGCGTCATAGCGGAAGCCCTGCATGAGGCTCTTGATGTTCTCGTGCACATACGTGTGATACGTGATGTCGTGCACCCACTGGTCGTACTGCTCTTTGGTGGGGAGTTCGCCCTTGATCAGCAGGTAGGCGACCTCGAGGTACGTCGAGTCCTCCGCCAGCTGCTCGATCGGGTAACCCCGGTACTCCAGGATGCCGGCCTCGCCGTCGATGTAGGTGACCGATGATCGGCACGATGCGGTGTTCGTGAAGCCGGGGTCGTAGACGGCAAGCCCGGTCTGCTTGCCGAATTCGCTGGCCGAGATCGTGTCATCGGTGATCGGGAGCTCGTATTCGTCGCCGGTGCGGTTGTCGCGGACGGTCAATGAGTCAGTCACGCGCCCAACCGTAGTGGGCGCCCTCGGCCTCCGACTAGTGTCATCACCACGACGACCCGCGTTGTCGTGGTGTGGCCGTTTTGACCCGCAGGTCACGGGCCGGTTATTCTGGTCCGTCGTTGCGCCTGTTCTGTCAGATCGGATGCGCGACACCATTTTCATCCCAGATCGACGAGAAGGTAAGCCGTGCCCACGTACAGCCCGAAGGCCGCTGACATCACGCATCAGTGGCACGTCATCGATGCCGAAGACGTCGTGCTCGGGCGTCTGGCCGTGGAGGCGGCGACGCTGCTGCGCGGCAAGCACAAGCCGACCTATGCCCCGCACGTCGACGGCGGTGACTTCGTCATCATCATCAACGCCGAGAAGGTTTCCCTCTCCGGCAACAAGCGCACCGACAAGCCGGTTTACCGGCACAGCGGTTACCCCGGCGGCCTCAAGCAGATCGCATACGGCGACCTGCTGGAGAAGGACGCCGCCAAGGCCATCGAGAAGTCGGTTCGCGGCATGCTGCCGAAGAACCGTCTCGGCAACCAGATCATCCGCAAGCTGAAGGTGTACGCCGGTCCGGATCATCCGCACGCTGCCCAGAAGCCCCAGCCGTTCGAGATCACGCAGATCTCGCAGTAAGGACGCAGACCACATGAGCGACACCCAGACCGACACCACCGAGCTCGCTGACGGAGCGTTCTCCGGCACGTACACCTCCGAGACGTCCCCGGCCGCCTCGGCCGGCCGCGACTCGGCCATTGGCCCGGCTGCGGCCACCGGCCGCCGCAAGGAGGCCATTGCCCGAGTCCGCCTCGTGCCCGGCACCGGCGCGTGGACGGTCAACGGCAAGACGTTGGAGGAGTACCTCCCCAACAAGCTGCACCAGCAGATCGCCAAGGAAGCCTTCGCCGAGACCGGTCTCGACGGCAAGTTCGACGTCCTCGCCCGCGTCAAGGGTGGCGGCATGACCGGCCAGGCCGGCGCGCTGCGCCTCGGTGTGGCCCGTGCCCTCAACGAGATCGACGAGGAAGTCAACCGCCCGCTGCTGAAGAAGGCCGGACTCCTCACCCGGGACGCCCGGATCAAGGAGCGCAAGAAGGCCGGCCTCAAGAAGGCCCGCAAGGCTCCGCAGTACAGCAAGCGCTGATCGTGCTGGATTGTGGCCGGCGGTCGCCCCGAGGCGCCCGGCCACGCTCAAGCGGTTTTTCACTTGTGTACGCGACCGGCAAAGCCGGATCGCTCGTCTAGCACTCACGAGGCGGTTGGATGGGCCGGGTGTTCGGTACCGACGGGGTTCGCGGACTCGCCAATGCCGAGCTCACCGCTGAGCTTGCGCTCGATCTCGCCTTCGCCGCTGCCTGCGTTCTGAGCGATCGGGCGGGCGGTCGCCGCCCGAGTGCGGTCGTCGCCCGCGACACCCGCGCGTCGGGGGAGTTCCTCGAGGCCGCGGTTGTGGCCGGGTTGGCTGCGGCCGGCGTCGACGTGCAGCGCGTGGGCGTGGCGCCCACTCCCGAGGCCGCATTCCTCACCGACGCGTGGAATGCCGACTTTGGTGTGATGATCTCGGCCAGCCACAACCCGATGCCGGACAACGGCATCAAGTTCTTCGGTCGCGGTGGGCGGAAGCTCGACGACGCCATCGAGGACCAGATCGAAGCGCTGCTCGGCCGGCGTGAGTCGCGCCCGATCGGTGCCGAGGTCGGCCGCGTCACCGACGCGCAGACCAGCCTGGATGCCTACGTCGACCACCTGGTGAAGTCGAGCCCGCAGGTTCTGACCGGGCTGCGGGTGATTCTGGACTGCGCCAACGGCGCGGCCCATCGCGTGGGCCCGGTCGCATTCGAGCGACTGGGGGCGACTGTGGTCGCCATCCACGACAAGCCCGACGGCCTGAACATCAACGAGAACTGCGGGTCGACCCATCTCGGCGACCTGCAGAAGGCCGTGGTCGACCACGCCGCCGACGTCGGCTTCGCCTTCGACGGCGACGCGGACCGTTGCCTGGCCGTGGATGCCACCGGCGCGGTCGTGGACGGCGATCAGATCCTGGCGATCCTCGCGCTCGCCGGACGCGACGCCGGGTGGCTGGCCGCTGACACGGTGGTGGCCACGGTCATGAGCAATCTGGGCTTCCTCCAGGCAATGCAGGCTGCCGGCATCGCCGTCGCACAGACCGCCGTCGGTGACCGCTACGTCCTCGAGGCCATGCGGGAGAACGCGTTCACCCTGGGCGGGGAGCAGTCTGGCCACGTCATCATGAGCAATCTGGCCACGACCGGCGATGGGGTGCTGACCGCGATTCACGTCGCCGCACGCATGGCCCAGACCGAGAAGTCGCTGGCCGAGCTCGCCGGCGTCATGACGCGCCTGCCGCAGGTCTTGGTCAACGTGCCCGACGTCGACAGGTCCCGAGCGGGGTCGGACCCGACGGTGGCGCAGGCCGTGCGTGACGCTGAAGAGGCGCTGGCCGGCACTGGTCGGGTGCTGTTGCGGCCGTCGGGCACCGAGCCGCTCGTGCGCGTGATGGTCGAGGCCCCGACCGAGGCAGAAGCCCGCGCCACCGCGGAAAAGATCGCCGACGTGGTCCGGACGAGCCTGGCGCTCTGAATCCGGGTGGTTGAGGTGGCGGCGCAGCCGCCCTCGGAACCAACGAACGGCGTCAAGCCTTGCGGAAGCGGACCCACTTCACCGAGTGGTCCGGGCCCTTCCGCAGCACCAGGTCGGCCCGGCCGCGGGTGGTCTGAATGTTCTCGCGCAGGTTGGGGCCGTTCACCGAGTCCCATAGGCCCGAGGCCGTGTCCCGGGCTTCCTCGTCGGTGAGGGCGCTGTAGCGGTGGAAGTACGACGCCGGGTCGGCGAAGGCGGTCTGACGGAGAGTCAAGAACCGATCGATGTACCACTGGCGGATGTCGGCCGGCGACGCGTCGACGTAGATGGAGAAGTCGAAGTAGTCGCTCACCGCCATTCCCGGTGAGCCATCGCCCCGGTCCATGGCCGGCGCCAGGACATTCAGTCCTTCGACGATGACGATGTCCGCACGGTCGACCACGACCTTCTCGTCGGTGCGGTCGTACGTGAGGTGCGAATACGTCGGCGCCTCGACCCGGTCCTTGCCGGACTTCACGTCCACCACGAAGCGCAGCAGCGACTTCCGGTCGTAGGACTCAGGGAACCCCTTGCGGTTCAGGATGCCCCGACGCTCGAGTTCGGCGTTCGGCCAGAGGAAGCCGTCCGTGGTCACCAGTTGGACGTGCGGGTGCTTGCTGGAGGCGGCGAGCAGCTCACGCAGCAGGCGCGCGATCGTCGACTTGCCGACGGCGACCGAGCCGGCCACGCCGATCACGAACGGAGTGCGCTCCGGCTGCGGCTGGCCCAGAAAGGACTCCCGCGCCCGCCACAGCTTGGCCGCGTGTCGAACGTGCAGGCTGATCAGCTCGGTCAGCGGCAGGTAGACCTGGACGACCTCGTCCAGATCCAGTTCGTCACCGAGGCCGCGCACCTTGTCGATGCGCTCGGGAGTCAGCGGTTGCGGAACGTCGTTGGCCAACCGGGCCCACGCGGCGCGGTCGAGCTCGACGTACGGCGACAACTGCTCGCTCACGGTGTGGGCACCTCCCGTGGGCATGCTCGGTGGTGCCCACGGGGGAACATCCTGCCGGACGGGGGTGGACGCACGGCGCGCCGCTACCCTTGTCCCCCGTAGGCACAAAATCCAAGTATGCCTGCGGGAGGTGCCCCCACCATGTGCGGAATCGTCGGGTACGTCGGTCATCGCTCGGCGCTCGACGTCGTGATCGGCGGACTTCAGCGACTCGAGTACCGCGGTTACGACTCGGCCGGCGTCGCCTTGGTGGCCGACGGCTCGGACGGAACATTCCTGGCTTCGGCCAAGCGGGCCGGCAAGCTGGCCAACCTGATCGCAGCGCTCGATGAGCAGCCGCTGCCGGCTGCGCACACCGGCATCGGCCACACCCGTTGGGCGACCCACGGCCCGCCGAACAACCGCAACGCACACCCGCACCTGTCCGGCCGTGTGGCCGTCGTGCACAACGGCATCATCGAGAACTTCGCCAGCCTGCGCGCCGAACTCGAATCGGCCGGCCATGAGCTGCTGTCCGACACCGACACCGAGGTCGTTGCCCACCTGCTGGCCGATGAACTGAAGCAGACCCCCGACCTTCCGGACGCCGTCCGCGCGATCTGTCGCCGGCTCACCGGTGCGTTCACGCTGGTCATCGCGGACGCGGACCAGCCCGACATGGTGGTCGGGGCGCGGCGCAACTCACCGCTCGTCGTCGGACGCGGCGAGGGCGAGAACTTCCTCGGTTCGGACGTCGCCGCGTTCATCGAGTTCACCCGCGAGGCCATCGAGCTCGGACAGGACCAAGTGGTCGTGATCACTCCGGATCGGATCGACGTCACCGACTTCGACGGCAACGCGGTCGAGGTCACCGAGTACCACGTCGACTGGGACGCGTCGGCCGCCGAGAAGGGCGGCTACGACTTGTTCATGCTCAAGGAGATCGCCGAGCAGCCGCAGGCGGTGGCCGACACGCTGCTCGGCCGCTACAACACGGCCGGTGAACTCCAGTTGGACGAGATGCGGCTGTCGGACGACGAGCTGCGGAGCATCGACAAGATCGTCATCATCGCGTGCGGCACCTCGTTCTATGCCGGCATGGTCGCCAAGTACGCCATCGAGCACTGGACCCGCATCCCCTGTGAGGTCGAACTGGCGTCGGAGTTCAGATACCGCGATCCCATCCTCGACCGCAGCACGCTGGTGGTTTCCATCAGCCAGTCCGGCGAGACGATGGACACCCTCATGGCGGTTCGGTACGCGCGGGAGCAGCGCGCCCGGGTGCTGTCGATCTGCAATACGAACGGCTCGACGATCCCGCGTGAGTCCGACGCGGTCATCTACACGCACGCCGGACCCGAGATCGCCGTCGCATCCACCAAGGGCTTCCTCGCCCAAGTGGTCGCCTGTTACCTCCTCGGTCTGTACCTGGCGCAGGTCAAGGGCCTGAAGTTCGGCGATGAGATCAGCCAGATCATGGCCGATCTCGCTGCCGTGCCGGCCGGCATCCAACGGGTGCTCGACGATGCCGACATCGTCCGCAAACTTGCTCGCGATCTGGTCAACGCACAGTCATTCCTCTTCCTCGGCCGCCACGTGGGGTATCCGGTCGCTCTGGAGGGCGCGCTGAAGCTCAAGGAGCTCGCCTACCTACACGCGGAGGGCTTCGCCGGCGGCGAGTTGAAGCACGGGCCCATCGCGATCGTCGACGAGGGCACACCGGTGTTCGCCATCGTGCCGCCGCGGGCGCGGGACCGTCTTCAGGACAAGCTGGTGAGCAACATCCAGGAGGTCCGGGCGCGCGGTGCACGGACGATCGTCCTGGTACAGGACGGCGACGACGACGTGCTTCCGTACGCCGACCACGTCATCCGGCTGCCGAAGGTGCCGACGCTGCTCCAGCCGTTGGTGGCCACCGTGCCGTTGCAGATCTTCGCGTGCGAACTGGCCTCCCAGCTCGGCCACGACGTCGACCAGCCGCGCAACCTGGCGAAGTCCGTCACGGTTGAATGAGCCCCATCGGATGAGCATCGTGGGGATCGGCGTCGACGTCGTCGACCTGGCCCGCTTCCGCGCGACGCTCGAGCGCACGCCGAGCGTGCGCGAGCGGTTGTTCACGCCGGCCGAGGCGGCGCTCTCGGTCGAGTCGATGGCGGCGCGCTTCGCTGCGAAGGAAGCGCTGATGAAGGCACTGCGGGTGCCGGCCGCACTGCCCTGGCACGACATCGAGGTGGCCGCCGATGACGTGGACGCGCCGGTCTTCGTGTTGCGGGGCAACGCGGCCGAGCGGGTGGGCGACTGCCGAACCCACTTGTCGCTGTCGCACGACACCTCCGTGGCCACGGCGTTCGTGGTGGTCGAGGAATGATCCGGGCGTATCGCGTCGACGACATCCGTGCGGCGGAGGCCGCCGCGATGTCCGGGTTGGCCGACGGTGAGCTGATGAAGCGCGCCGCGCGCGGCCTTGCCGACGCGTTGGCGGACATCCCGGCCGGAGAGGTTGTCCTCGTCCTCGCCGGCCCGGGCGACAATGGGGGAGACGCGCTCTACGCGGCCAAGCATCTGCTGGACCGGGGGGTCCGGGTGGACATCGCCCAGCTCGACCCCGCTCGCGTCCACGGTGCCGCGCTGGAGGCAGCCGTGTCGGCAGGTGGGCAGTTGGTCGACCAGCCGGGCGGGCAACGCTGGTGTCTCGACGGCCTGTTCGGCATCGGTGCGCGCGGCGGACTCAGTGGCCGGGCGGCCGAGTGGGCTGCCTGGGCGTCCTCAAGCCAGGTCGTGACCATTGCCGTGGACGTCCCGTCCGGCATCGACGTGGACGGTGGGACTCTCTCCGGACCCGGAGGCACCGCCCGCGGCGAGAATCTCGCGTCGTCGCGAGGGAACGTCGTTGCCGACCGCACGGTCACCTTCGGCACCTACAAGGTCGGCCTGCTCGTCGGGCCGGCCGCGGATGCGGCCGGTGACGTGACGTTCGTCGACATCGGGCTCGTGCTCGCCGAACCTCAGATCGAGGCCATCGAACCCTCGGACCGCTGGATCCTCGCCCCCGCGCTGCCCTCGGCGCGCGGCCACAAATACACCCGCGGCGTCGTCGGTGTCGCGGCCGGATCCGACCGTTACCCCGGGGCGGCGCACCTCGTCGTCGCCGGCGCACAGTCCGCGACGGCCGGAATGGTCCGTTTCGCGGGTTCAGCGGCGCTGGGCGCGCGGGTTGTCGACCGTGCCCCCGAAGTCGTGCTTGCGCCCGGTCGGGTGCAGGCCTGGGTCGTCGGCCCGGGAGGTGGCGCCGGCACGAGCGACCAGCTCGCGACGGCACTCGCGGACCGTGTCCCGACGGTGATCGACGCCGACGCGCTCGGTGCTTTGCCGACCACCCTCGAGGTTCCGGCTGTCCTCACGCCGCATGCGGGCGAACTTGCCGCGATGCTCGGCACGTCCCGCGAGGCGATCGAGGCCGACCCGCTGGGTTCGGTCACCACCGCCGTCGAGCGATGGGGGTGCACCGTGCTCCTGAAGGGTCGTCGCACTCTGGTGGCGACACCGGGACGCCCCACCCGCGTCAACCTGTCCGGTACGCCGTGGCTCGGCACCGCGGGCTCGGGTGATGTCCTCGCCGGTCTCGTCGGGTCACTGCTGGCGTCCGGATTGGACACCCACGACGCTGCGTCGCTAGGCGCGTACCTGCACGGACGAGCGGCCGAGTGCCTCGGCGGGCCGCTGACGGCGGGTGACCTCGCCGCTACGCTCCCGAAGGTGATCACCGAGTTCGGCGGGGGCGTGTCGTGACGAGCCCGCAAGCCGAGGCGGTCATCGATCTCGACGCGTACCGAGCGAATCTGCGGCTGCTGGGAGACCTGTCGCCCACGGCGGCCTTGCTGGCCGTGGTCAAGGCGAACGCCTACGGGCACGGTATGGCCGCGTGTGCGCGGGCGGCGCGCGAAGCCGACGCAGCTTGGCTCGGGGTCGCCACGGTCGACGAGGCACTGGAGCTGCGGTCGCTCGGCGACACCGGCCCGGTGTTGTGCTGGCTCAACGCGCCCGGAGCGGACTACGCGGCCGCAATCGATGCCGACATCGAGGTCACCGCATCGTCGGCCGAGCAGCTGCGTGAGATCGGATCGGCGTCGGTCGGTCTGTCGCAACCGGCCCGCGTTCAGCTGAAGGTCGACACCGGTCTGTCCCGCAACGGCGCGCTCGGCGAGCAGTGGGTCGAACTGGTCGAGACGGCGGCCACCGAACAGGCCCTCGGACGGATCGTGCACACCGGCACCTGGTCGCACTTCGCCTGTGCGGACGAACCGGACCATCCCGGCAACGACGCGCAGGAAGCGGCGTTCATGTTGGCCCTCGAGGTTCTGGCGGCGCACGGGCTGGAGCCGGGCCTGCGCCATCTGGCCAACTCTGCTGCGGCGATCGCCCGGCCGTCGTCACACCTCGACCTGGTGCGCGTGGGCATCGCGTCCTACGGACTTCCGCCGTCCCCGACGATGCAGGTGGACCTGCCGCTGCGGCCGGTCATGACCTTGCGCGGCCGGCTGGCCGCCGTCAAGCGCGTCCCGGCAGGCAGTGGCGTGTCCTACGGCTGGACACACACCACCGAGCGGGAGACGACGCTCGGCCTCGTACCGCTCGGATACGGCGAGGGGATCCCGCGGCACGCGAGCGGTCGACTCTCCGCGGCGCACGGTGGTCGGCGTGTCCCGCAGGTCGGGATCGTCGCCATGGACCAGTTCGTCGTGGACCTGGGTGACGCTCCGGCACAGCGCGGCGACCTGGTCACCCTGTTCGGGCCCGGAGACGACGGTGAGCCGACGGCCGAGGACTGGGCCGCGGCCGCGGATACGATTGGGTACGAGGTCGTCACCCGCGTCGGCGGGCGCGTGCGCCGGACGTACCGAGGAGTGCGATGAACAGAGCGATCAAGTTTCTGCTCGCGGCCGGCGCGGTCGCCGGCGCCGGCGTCGCGGTGGGCGTCACGCGGCAGCGCAAGCTCGAGGAGCTCGCTCGCCGGGGCGACCGGGTGCCGTTCGGCACCGTGCGCAGCGAGGCCCGTGACCTTCGGGCCGATGACAGCGTCCGGCTGCACGTCGAGATCGACGGCGACGACCTTCCCGGCCCGACCCTCGTCTTCGCCCACGGTTACGTCGAGAACGTCGACGTCTGGCACTACCCGCGGCTGGCGCTTCGTGACAAGTACCGCATGGTCTTCTACGACCAGCGTTCGCACGGCGAGTCGGGTCGCTCCTCGATCGACCACATCACGATGGCGCAGTTGGCCAAGGACCTGCGCACGGTCATCGACGAGACCACGAACGGCCCGGTCATCCTGGTCGGCCACTCGATGGGCGGCATGACGGTCATGGAGTTCGCGCGGAACCACCCGGAGTACTTCGACGACAGGGTCAGGGCGGCGATCCTGGTCAACACCAGCAGTGGCCGCCTGATGGTCACCAACCCGACGTTCTACCGCCTGGCTCCCCTGGTGCGTCGTGGTTCGCCGGTCATCACCTGGGCCCGCGGCGGGGCGACCCGCCCGATCATCCGGAGCGTGCTCACCGGACCCGACATCCGTCGCGAGCATGTCGACATGATCGAGAAGATGGTGCACCGGTCGCATCCGAGCACGTTCACCCACTTCGCGCCGCTGTTCACGACGCTCGACACCTCGGAAGGGTTCCCGACGCTCGGCCGAGTGCCGACGACGGTGATCGGTGGCGTCTCAGACCATCTGACGCCGATTGGTCACAGTCGGTACATCGCGAAGAAGATCCCGGGGGCGACCCTCGTCGAGCTCGATCGGGTCGGGCATTTCTCCATGTTCGAGAACGCCGAGCGGGTCATCGAGGTTCTCGAGACGACCGCCGAGAAGGTCGCTGCCGACCAGTGACCTCTCTGGACATCGCCGAGGCCACCCAAGCTGATGCTCCCGGCGTCGCCGAGGTCATTCATCGCTCCTTTGCATCGCGCCCGCCGGTTGACCCGCCGGCCGACGCCTTGACCGAGACGCCCGAAGCGGTCGCCGACGCGTTGGAGGCCTCCGGTGGCCTGGTGGCAACACTCGACGGTGCAATCGTGGGCGCGTTGATCTTCGACCATGGTCGCCCGGGGCTGCTCGGGCTGCGGCGGGTCTCGGTGGACCCGGACCGTCAGGGGCACGGGGTGGCCTCGGCGATGGTCGGGATGGCCGAGGAGGTGGCCCGCGCGCGCGGCGCCGACGGGCTGTGGCTGCTGGTGCGCGAAGAACTGCCCGACACGGTCCGGTTCTGGCTTCGCCGCGGCTACTTCCGCTGCGGTCCTGAGGGCATCCACACCGTGGTGCTGAAGGCGCTGCCGGCTCACATCGACGTGCCCTCACCCGATGCGATGGGCGCCCTCGCCGGCCGACTGGCCGGGTTGGTCACCGCTGGCGACCTGCTGATCCTGCAGGGCGAGCTCGGCGCCGGCAAGACCACCTTCACGCAGGGGCTGGGTGACGCCCTGGGTGTTCGCGGCCCCGTCACGTCGCCGACGTTCGTGCTTTCTCGCATCCATCCGTCCTTGGTGGACGGACCGGATCTCGTCCACGTGGACGCCTACCGCCTGGGCTCGGCGGCCGAGGTGGACGACCTCGATTTGGACGCCACGACCGACCGCAGCGTCACGGTCGTGGAATGGGGTGCAGGCGTCGCCGAGCAGTTGAGCGACAACTGGCTGCACATCACCATCTCCGCGGGAACAACCGGCGCGGACTCGCGCCAGGTGACGGTCATTCCGCACGGCCCGCGTTGGGCGAACGTTCCGCTGCGTTCGAGCCTGGAGTAACCGGGCCCTCAGCGAATGTCGGACTCAGCCGTCCTGTGTCCATGCGAGCGCAACATCGCGCTCGTCGGGCTCGAAGACGCGGTAACTGATTCCCGGCAACAGGGCACTTTCGACGCGTGACGTCCCCCGCACCCAAGCCTGATCGGCGACGATCGCCACACGACCGAAGCGGTTGAGCTTGCCGAACATGGACATCGCCTTCGGTAGGTAGTCAGCCAGCCCCGCGAGCTCGATGCTGTCGAGCGACGCCGTTTCGACGAAGACATGCACCTTGTCGTGGGCAGCCCATGCCTGCTCGAGGCGCTCCATCACCGCGTCGAGGTCGGCGCCGGTGATCCGGCCGGACATCGTCAATGCGAGCACGTCGTCCCGCGTCTGGATGAACTCGTGCATCCCGTCTCCCGTGTCATGAGGCCCCGCGGCCCGCGCAACCAGATCCTGTTGGGGACACTACGCTCGATGTGTGCTGGTCCTCGCCTTCGACACTGCCGGGCCGACGGTCTCCGCGGCGCTCCACGATGGCACCCGTGTGCTCGGTGAGGCCTCGGGTTCGGGCCCGATGGCGCACGGCGAGCTGCTGGCACCGGCCATCGCCGAGGCGCTCGATCAGGCCGGGACCGCGATGGCGGAGGTCACCGATGTCGCCGTGGGCGTGGGGCCCGGCCCGTTCACCGGCCTGCGGGTCGGCGTCGTCACGGCCCTGACCCTCGGGTCGACCGGAACGGTCACGCACGGGGTGTGCTCGCTGGACATCATCGCGGCTGAGATCGATCGGGAGACCCCGTTCATCGTCGCCACCGACGCCCGTCGCAAGGAGGTCTACTGGGCCCTCTACGACGGCGGGCACCGCATCGAAGGACCAGCCGTCGACCGGCCCGAGGAGCTTGCTGCGCTGCACCGCGGTGTGCCGGTCTTCGGTCGTGGCGGCCAGCTCTACTCCGATGTCCTGGCCGGCCGGCCGGGCCCTCTCGACCCGTCAGCCGCAGTCCTTGCCGCCGGAGTGGCCGCGGGGACGTTCGAGGAGCTGCCGCTGCAGCCGCTCTACCTGCGTCGCCCGGACGTCGCCCAGCCGAGCGCTCCCAAACGGGCATGATCCGTCCGGCCCGACCCGCCGACGCCGAAGCGATCACCGCGCTCGAAGACGAGGCGTTCGGCGCGGACGCCTGGAGTCAGGCACAGGTGGAGGCCGAGCTGAATGGCGCCACACGTCGCGTCCTCGCGGCAGAAGCAGACGGACAGCTGGTCGGGTACGGGGCGATCGCCTGCGCCGAGGACGTTGCCGACCTGACGCGCATCGTCGTGTCCTCGTCGCATCGGCGGTCCGGAGTCGCGTCGGAGCTGCTCGCAGCACTCCACGACGCAGCGCGGGGCGCCGGCGCCATGCGCATGCTGCTGGAGGTCGCGGAGACCAACGTCGTTGCGCGCGCGTTCTACGAAGCGCGCGGCTACGTCGAGATTTCAGTTCGCCGGGGGTACTACCGGAATGGCGACGACGCCGTCGTGCTCGCGCGTGCCTTAGGTTGAGCCCGTGATCGACATCACCTACCCGCCCGTCATCGCCCTCGCAAAGACCTGGATGCGGGCCGAAGGCATGAAGTTCCAGATGACCGGCGTGGAGAACATCCCGAAGAAGGGCGGCGGCCTGATCGCGTCGAACCACATCGGGTACGTCGACTTCGTCTTCAACGGAATACCCGCCGCCCGACGCGGCCGCCTCGTGCGGTTCATGGCGAAGAAGGAGGCTTTCGAGGGTCCGGTTGGAGCCCTCATGCGCTCGTTCCATCACATCCCGGTCGACCGCTCCGACGGTGTGGGTTCGCTGCGGCACGCCGTAGAGCACCTGCGCGCAGGCGAACTGGTCGGAATCTTCCCGGAAGCCACGATCAGCCGTTCCTTCGAGGTGAAGGAATGCAAGACCGGCGCGGTGCGCATTGCCGCCGAGGCCGGCGTGCCATTGATCCCGATGGCGTTGTGGGGCACCCAGCTGCTCAAGACGAAGGATCACCCGTCCGACCTGTGGGGCCGCGGCAAGACAATCGCGATCGCGGTCGGCGAGCCGATCGAGGTCACCGGGGAGGACCCGGTGGCCGAAACGGCCATCCTGCGATCGGCGATCGCCGAGCTGTTGGAGAAGGCCATCGCCGACTACCCGCTCGACCCGGTTGGCCAGTGGTGGGCGCCCAAGCGACTCGGTGGACTCGCCCCGACACCGGCCGACGCCAAGCGCATGGATGCCGAGGAGTACGCCGCCCGGGCCGCCAGGAAGGCGGCCAAGGCAGAATGACCGCGTGAGCGAACCCGTCGTCCTCGGCATCGAGTCGTCCTGCGACGAGACCGGTGTCGGCATCGTCCGGGGCACGGAGCTGCTTGCGCATCGGGTGGCGTCGAGTGTCGACGAGCACGCGCGTTTCGGCGGCGTCATTCCCGAAGTCGCGAGCCGAGCCCACCTCGAGGCCATCGTCCCGACCTTGAACGGGGCACTCGACGAGGCCGGCATGACCGTCGACGACGTCGATGCCATCGCCGTGACGTCCGGTCCCGGGCTGATGGGTGCGCTCCTCGTCGGCATCGCCGCGGCCAAGGCGCTTTCGCTCGCCTACGACAAGCCCCTGTATGGGGTGAACCATCTGGTGGCGCATGTGGCCGCCGACCAGCTGGAACATGGTCGGCTGGACGAGCGGGTCGGCGCGCTGCTGGTGAGTGGCGGGCACACCGAGATCCTGCTGATCGACGACATCGCCACGGACGTGACGATGCTCGGCACGACGCTCGACGACGCGGCCGGCGAGGCGTTCGACAAGGTGGCGCGGCTGCTCGGCCTGCCGTACCCGGGTGGCCCCCACATCGACCGTGCCGCGCAGACCGGAGACGGTGCCGCCATTGCCTTTCCGCGTGGGCTCACGCGTGGCCGGGACATGGAGCACCACCGGTGGGACTTCTCGTTCTCCGGCCTCAAGAGTGCGGTGGCCCGACACGTCCAGGCCGCCGAGCTCGCCGGGACTCCGGTCAAAGTCGATGACGTCGCGGCGTCTTTCCAGGACGCGGTCTGCGATGTGCTGACCGCCAAGACCGTCGACGCCTGCCGCGAACATGGGGTCGACACGCTGCTGGTCGGTGGGGGAGTCGCAGCCAATGGACGCCTGCGGGCGCTCATCGAGGAGCGCGCCGCCGCAGCCGGTCTGACGGTTCGCGTCCCCCGACCGAACCTCTGCACGGACAACGGCGCCATGGTCGCCGCGCTGGGGGCCGAAGTGGTTCGGCGCGGGCTGCCGCCGTCGTCGCTGGACCTCGCCGCCGACTCCTCGCTTCCGGTCACCACGATCGTCGCCTAGGCGCGGCGGAAGCGCAGGGTCTCGCCTGGGCGGAGCTGGGCCAGCCGGTCCAGGTGCCGATTCGCGACGACGGCAACGACGGGGTATCCACCGGTCACCGGATGGTCCGGTCCGAGCACGACCGGCAGGCCCGCGGAGGTCACCTGCACGCTGCCGAACACGCAGGGCTCGCTCGGGAGTTCTCCGCGGTGTGAGCGCTCCAGGCCCGGGCCCTCCAAGCGAACTCCGATTCGGTTCGACGTGGACGACACCATCCACGCCGACGCCAGGAACCTGGCGACGGCCGCCGGCGTGAACCAGTCGTCGCGGGGCCCGAGGATGACGTCGACGGAGGTCGATCCACTCGTGATCAGTGCTGGCAGATCCATGAGCTCGGGAGCGGGCACCGGGAAGCCGATCCGAAGCACGTCGCCGGCAGCGAGCGGCTGAGGTCCGATTCCGGACAGCGTGTCCGTCGACCGCGACCCCAGGACCGGCTCCACGTCCATCCCGCCGGCGACGCCGACGTAGGCCCGCAGGCCGACGTCGAACGTGGCGAGCGAGAGCTCCTGATCGGCGGGAACCCGGATGGCGCGGCCGTGCTCGGCCGGATGACCTCCGACGTGGATGGGGCCGACCGCGCCGGTCACGGTCACGAGATGTTCGCGCGTCGCACGCAGCCGCAGACCGCCGCCGAGCACCTCCAGCACCGGGGTCTCGGGCTCGTTCCCGACCAGAGCGTTCGCCTGTCGATGTGCTCCGCGATCGAACGCTCCCGAAGGGCTGACGCCGGACGACGCGAAGCCGGATCTTCCAACGTCCTGGACGAGCGTCTGCAGGCCAGGCGCGATGACACGAAAACTCATGTCACCGCCTTGAACCTGACCCGCATGCCGGGCTGAAGCAGGGCGGGCGGGGTGTGGTCGACGTCGAAGAGCTCGGCGTCCGTGCGACCGATGAGCTGCCAGCCGCCGGGAGACGAGCGCGGGTAGATGCCGGAGAAGTCTCCGGCCAGTCCGACGGAACCTGCCGGGACTCTGGGTCGTGGCGTGTCTCGTCTCGGCACGTGGAGCTTGGCGGCACCTCCCGCGTGCGGGGAAGCTTCACCGCTCACCAGGTAGGCGAAGCCGGGCGCGAATCCGCCGAATCCGACCGTCCATGCCGTCGCCGTATGGGCAGCGACCACTTCGTCCGCGGTGAGCCCGGTAAGCGCGGCGACGTCGGCGAGGTCCGGCCCGTCGTAGCGGACTGCGATGACCACCTCAGGTGTTTCCGTGGTTTCCGCCGGCGCTCGGGGCTTGCGCGCGGCAACGGCGGTTCGCAACTCGGCCGGGTTGCCGCGCAGCAGGACGGTCTGCGCCCCGAGGACGGGATCGAGATCAGCCAGCGCGGCGAACCAGCTGCTGGCCTCGTCGAGCGACGCGCAGTCGAGTAGGACGGCTCGATCGCCACAGGGCAGCACCTTCATGGACGGCGCACCTGGGCACCGGCCGCCTCCAGCGCTGCGCGGGCGGCGCGGGCGAGCGCGACGGCATCGGGGCTGTCGCTGTGCACACAGATCGAATCGACGCCGATCCCGAGGAGCCGTATGACCTGGGCTGCGACGGCGTCCGGCTCCGTGATCAGGTCGCCGGGCTGTCCACGTGAGATCAGTGACGTCTCGTCGGCATAACCGCGGTCGGCGAATCCCTCGGCAATGTGCGGCGGCGTCCCGCCCGGCCGGGTGCCGGCCATGGCCATCAGCGGCAGGTCACCGAGGGCTGCCCGTACGGCCCGCGCCTGGCGCGGGTCGGTGACGATCCGGTGGTACAGAGCGCCGTGCGGCTTGACGTAGCTGACGGCGGCACCGAACGAACGGGCGATGGTGTCGATGTGCGCGATCTGTCGTGCGATCTCGGCGGTGAGCACGCTGGGCGCCAACTCCAGAGGCCGTCGCCCGAAGCCCTCGCGATCCGGGTAACCGACCTGGGCGCCGATGGCGACGCCGCGTTCGACCGCGACGGCACAGGTGGCGGCGATCAGCTCGTCGTCGCCGGCGTAGGCGCCCGTACACACGTTCGCACTCGTCACCACCTCGAGCAGTGCGACGTCCTCGCCCGACGCCCACCGCTCGGGCGACTCCCCGAGGTCGGCGTTCAGATCGACGAAGCGTGCCACCTGCTCATGGTGCCGCATCCGCAGGGGTGGGTGGCGTTAGCACTCCTTTGGGGTGAGTGCTAGATTCGCCAATGCATCAACCGGGTCCGCATGGGCCCCCAAGCACCTGAAGAATCACTCACATCGTGGAGGTCGACAGTGTCGGTCAGCATCAAGCCGCTCGAGGATCGTCTCGTCATCAAGGTCGTCGAAGCCGAGCAGACCACGGCATCCGGACTCGTCATCCCGGACACCGCCAAGGAGAAGCCGCAGGAGGGCGAGGTCC
>DATEDT010000010.1:0-3152 GCA_035281505.1 Aeromicrobium sp.
GAGGTCACCGCGTCGATCCCCTGCTCACGCAGTGCGTCCACCGCGCCGGGAACGTCGGTGTTGACCGCATGCCAACCGTCCGGCCCGCCGATCAGGGTGTTCGCCACCCCCAGCTGCTCCACCACCGAGCTGCGCGTCACGGCGTACTCGGCCGCCTCCCGCTTCAGCGGAGCCGTGATCGAGAGACCCACCCACGCCTCGTCGCAACCGTCGACGAAACTGGCCAGCGCCCCGGGGGGCACCTCGATGGCGTCGTAGGTCCAGTCGAGACCGAGCGCGGCATAGGCCGCACGGTGCATCACCGGCGACAGCGAATGCGCGATCGGCGAGCCGATGACCGCGCAGCGCTTGGCAGCGCCGCTCACCCGCCGCACGCTCCGTCCTCGGACGTCCCGTAGGCCCGCCGGCACTCGGCAACATGGTCTTCGAAGGTGCGGTTGAAGTGCGTCACGCCCTGCTTGTCGGCGAAGAAGTAGAGCCAGTTGCCGTCGGCCGGGTTGAGCGCGGCCTCAATCGTCTTGCGTCCGGGCGAACCGATCGGACCCGGCGGCAGCCCGATGTGCTGGTAGGTGTTGTACTCCGACGGGTCCGCCCGCTCGGCTTCGGTGGTCCACACGTCGCCCTCGCGCTTGCTGACGTAGGAGACGGTCGAGTCGAGCTGCAGCGGGATGTCCTCCTCGAGCCGGTTGTACAGCACCCGCGCCACCTTGGCGTAGTCCTCGTCGCGTCGGGCCTCGTACTCGAGGATGCTCGCCACGGTCAGGACCTCCTCCGACGACAGGTCGAGCTCGGCCGCCCGGTCGGCGATGTCGAGCTCCTGCTCGACCTTGATGGTCTGGGCGACCATCTGGCGCAACAGGTCGCGCGCCGACATCCCGTCCTCGACGGAGTACGTCGCCGGGAAGAGGTAGCCCTCGGGGTTCCCGTCGGCTGCAGCAGGCAAACCGATGTCATCGGGGTTGTCCAACGCGTCGGTGACCTCGTCCTCGCTGAGATCCGACGCCTTCACGATGGCCTCGACGATCTGCCCGACCCGCGAGCCCTCCGGGATGACGATGTTCGTCTCGATCCGGTTCGTGCGGTCGAGCAAAGCGTCCATGGCGGCTTCGGACGACATCTGCTGGCGCAGTCGGAAGGTGCCTGGCTGGATCATCGACGACCGGTCATCGCTCAGGCTCTCCTGGTAGAACGCCTCGGCGGTCTTGACGACGCCGGCCTCTTCCAGCACTTCACCGATCTGCACACCGGTCGCGCCCGGCTTGATGACCACCTCGACCGAGCCGGTGCCCGAACCGCTGTAGTCGGCGGCCGAACCGATCATTCCGGTGAAACGCAGCGCACCGTAGAGCAGCGCACCGACGACGACCGACAGGAGGACGAGCCTGGCAACGCCGCCCAGGAGCGACACGTGCGAGCCGGTCTTGACCGGAACGTCCGCGCGCCGCCGGCCCTGGTGCTGCAGCCCGGGGTGCGCATGCCCGACGTGCCGACGACCGGAATGCCTTTGCCTCATGACATCCCTTCGCCGGGCGGTTCGTTCCGCGTCCGTTCGGCATCCAGCGCGGATTGCAGGATCACCGTGGCTGCCGCCTGGTCGATCACGGCACGCCGCTTCTTCCCTGACTGCTTGTTGGTTCCAGCCATTCCGCTCGCGCGGAGGTGACTGTCTGCAGTCATCGTAGACATGCGCTCATCGACCAGCCGGACGGCCACCGGGGCGACCGCCGAGGCAAGCTCAGAGGCGAACGCACGTACCTTGGCCGCCGCCGGCCCTTCCCGGCCCGACAGCGACAGCGGGAGGCCCACGACCATCTCGATGACCTGATACTCCTCGGCGAGGGCGACCAGACGCGTCATGGCCCCGGCACCCTGCTGGATCGTTTCGACCGGGGTGGCAATCAGGCCGTCGGGATCGCACGTCGCTACACCGATGCGCACGTCACCGAGGTCAATGCCGAGCCGGCGGCCCCTCCTCACGGATCAGACCGTCCGGGCGATGGCGTCCCGAACGGCGCCGAAGCCGGAGTCGATGCCGCCGACGTCCGAGCCGCCGCCCTGCGCCACATCGGCCTTGCCACCACCACGGCCGCCCACATGCTCGCCGATGACGCCGATCAGGTCGTTGGCTGCGAGGCCACGATCGATCGCCTGTTCGTTGACCGCAACGACCACCTGCGGCTTGCCATCACCTGTACCGATGACGACGACAACGGCAGGACGACCTTGCAGGCGGCCCCTCACATCAAGTGCCAGAGCGCGGACTTGGGCGCCACCGACGCCCTCCGCACGGTGCGTCACGAGCGCGACCCCATCCACCTCGGTAGCGCCGGCAGCGATGTCGGCCGCCGCACCGACGAGCTCGGCGGCCTTGATCTTCTCGAGTTCCTTCTCGGTTGCCTTCATGCGCTCGAGCAGCCGCTGCACCTGGCCCGGCAGGTCGGTCGGGGTGGTCTTGAGCAGTCCGGTGAGCTGGTTCACGACATCGCGCTCGCGAGCCAGATACTCGAATCCCTCGATGCCGACGAGAGCCTCGATACGTCGGTTGCCTGCGCCGACCGAGCTGTCCGACGTCACCACAACCGTGCCGATCTGGGACGACCGCTCCACGTGCGTGCCACCGCAGAGCTCACGTGACCACGGACCGCCGATCTCGACGACCCGGACGTCCTCGCTGTACGTCTCGCCGAACAGCGCGAGTGCGCCGATCTTCTTGGCCTCCGGCAGCGACATCACCTTGGCGCTGACCGGCAGGTCCTCGCGGAGGGCTCGGTTGGACACGTGCTCGACGTCCCGTAGCTGTTGCGGCGCCAAGGCGCTGCCCCAGCCAAAGTCGAGTCGCAGGTAGCCGGGCCGGTTGAAGGAGCCGGACTGCAGTGCCGTCGGGCCGAGGACCTCACGCAGCGCCGCGTGGACGACGTGTGTGCCCGAGTGCGCCTGGCGGGCACCGGTGCGCCATTCCGGATCGACGTCGGCTGACACGGTTCGATCGAGCGTCAACTCACCGTCGAGCACCCGGATCTGATGAACGACCAAACCCTTGATGGGACGCTGCACGTCGAGCACCTCGGCGCGTCCGCCGTCCCATGTGATGTGGCCGGCATCGGCGTGCTGACCGCCGGATTCGGCGTAGAACGGCGTGCGGTCGAGGACGG
>DATEDT010000011.1:0-50416 GCA_035281505.1 Aeromicrobium sp.
TGCTCCTTGGTCTCGACGTCCTTGGCCATGCTGAGCAGCTGGGCACTGACGGCTTCGACGGCCTTCTCGATGCCGCGCTTCAACTCGATCGGGTTCGCGCCGGCCGCGACGTTGCGCAGCCCCTCGCGGACCATGGCCCACGCGAGAACGGTGGCCGTCGTCGTGCCGTCACCGGCCACGTCGTCGGTCTTCTTGGCGACTTCCTTGACGAGCTCGGCGCCGATCTTCTCGTACGGGTCGTCGAGGTCGATTTCCTTGGCGATGCTCACACCGTCGTTGGTGATCGTGGGGGCGCCCCACTTCTTCTCGAGGACGACGTTGCGGCCCTTGGGGCCGAGCGTCACCTTCACCGCGTCGGCGAGCTGGTTCATGCCGCGCTCGAGACCGCGACGCGCTTCCTCGTTGAAAGCAATGGACTTGGCCATGTGAGTGACTCTCCCGCAAAAGATGTGGTTGTGGACTAGCACTCACATCATAGGAGTGCTAATCAAGGGGCGCCACCCGGGGTCCCACCGGTGGCGGTCCCCAGTCGAGGTCACGCCGCCAGCAGCAGGAACAGCCCTGTGTAGGTGATCGCCACCATGAGCAGGAGCATCCCGACCTGGCCCGTCAGCCGATGTCGTTCTGGAAGCACGCGCAGCGCACAGTCATGCGCGGCGACCACGGCAAGAACATGCCCGACCACCACGAGCAGCACCTTCACCACGGCCAACGGCGTCGGATACGCGGACATGACGCCGAGCAGAAGCGTCAGATAGTGCGCCATCACGTACCCGACCGCGATGGGGATCAGCGAGTGCGCGTACAGCTGCGGCAGTACGCGACGCTCTCGCATGGTGACGCCACCAGTCGCCATCGCGGCCAGCGCGAAGAGGATGGCGACGATCGCGCAGAATCCGAGCAGCCAAAGGCTCGATTCGAGCACGGACCAGTCAGAGCGCTGCCAGTAGGCGGTACCGGTGAAGCTGTCGAAGGCGGTCGAGCCGACCAGGGTTCCCAACAGCGCGACCAAGCCGGCGGCGGGCGGGGTGGATCCCAGGCGCCATCGACCCAACCGGCCGACGAGAGCGCTGTAGACGTCGAAGGGGTCGGCTCGGTCGAACCATCGGGGGCCGAAGATGACGCCGCCGACGACCATCGCCACGGCGTACGCGCCCACCCAGGCCCGCACCGCGGTGATGCTGGACGGGTCGGGCGAGGCCAACTCGAGCCAGACGAAGGAGAAGATTCCCGCGGCGGCGGGCCAGTAGCCCAGCACCTCCGGGTACTTGACCATCCCGTCCGGTGTCCGCGTCACACGTCCGACGACCGCCTGCACCGTGCGCCACGGCGACAGGTGGCGCCAGACGGCCCCGAACAGCAGCGCCGCGGGAACCAGCCCGACCCACAGATAGATGTAAAGCGCACGGACGCCGGCCTCGCGACTCGCGTCATCTCCGAAGAACAGCGCATAGGTCATCCACGACGCGAGTCCAAGACCCATGACCGAAAGCCACGGGCGCCGGTCTCCGGGCTCCTCGGGCTCCGCACTGAATCTCGACTCCCGCCAGGCGAAGATCAGGACGACGAACGACAGGGTCAGCGCCCAGGTGGCACCGACGATTGAGTAGAGCAACGGCACCGGGAGGTCGGCCGGGCCGCCGACACCATGAGCCGCGAGGGCGGCGGGGACTCCCCCTGCAATCGCGAGCACGTCGCCCGCAGTCACTTCCGCACGAGGACTTCGGCGATCACCACGTCGAGGTCATGGACCTCGACGGCGACCTTGCCCGGCTGGTCCACCGTGAACGTGAATCGCTGGTTGGTGTCGGCCTTGATCGCGAACTCCTGCTCCGGATCGGTATGGATGTGCAACTCGTCGGCGGCGTCGGAGTAGACCGACAGCGTCAGCGGTTGACCCACCTTGAGCTCGACGCGGGCGCCACGCGGCGTCACCTCGCCCTCGATGAGCGTCACGTCCAAGACGACCGGCCCCGGCTTGGTGCCATCGGTCGACTCGTTGGCCTGCTGCGATGCGGTCGACGGCCCGGGATCGACCGCCGTGCCGCACCCCGTCGCCAGGATCAGGGCGAGCACCGGCAGGCACCACGTCCGTCGCATCATGGCGGGTCCTCCGCATTCTGGGCCTTCCGGCGCTGCTCCCGCCGGTCACGGACGGCGATCATCACGATGACGGCCACCACGACGACGGCCGGCAGCACGGCCGGGATGGCGTAGAGCGCAGGGTGGTGCTCGACGAACCTCACGTCGAGGTCATCTCCACCTCGCGTTTGGACTCGGAAACGCCTCGGGCGAGCCGCGACGTCGTCACACACAGGCCGGCGATGACGGCAAAGCTGCACAGAAGGACCACCAGGTTCGCCACGCCCCACGACCATGCCGGCACATCGAGGTTGCGCTCGCGCTGCAGGATCGAGATCTCCGGAACCACGTCACGGGTGAAGCTTGCGGACGCCGGCAACTCGGGCGCATCGAGCGCCGCGTCAGCGGGCAGGAAGATCGGCACGGCCGCCAGCATCCGGCCGTCCTGGAGCCGCAACAGCGTCTTCCAGTTGCCGTGGACGGGCATCGGCTTGGTCGATTCCCACGTGTTGGGGCCAGTGCGGCGCAGGCGGTCGCTGATCACGCCTTCGCCACCGCCCTGCCAGGAAAGGATCGCGACATAGGTGGGGTTGGCGTCGATCAGGTCGGCCGGTTCCAGTTGGACCTTTGCGATGACCTCGGGCTGGCCCGGCATGCCGACCTCCTGCAACGCGACCGTCGCGCGGGCGTTCTCCGGGACCGTCGCGTTGAGGCCATTGGCCGTGGCGCCACTGATGGCGAGCAGCGTGAGCAGGATGATCGGGACGGAGACATTCTTGCCGGGCAGCGTGCCTTTGAGGGCCAGGGCGAAGAGTGCGCCACACATGCCGGCACCGACGGCGACCGGGACCGTCATGGCCAACCCCTCGGCCCACATGTCCTGGGGCCAACCGAACGGGTAGACGAAGTGCGTCCAGACACCTTCGATGGCGGTGCCGACGGTGCCGATGAGCAAACCACCGATCGCGCCGAACCAGAGCGGCTTGTGGCGCAGCTTCGTCGCGCCCAAGAGCTCGATCAAGAGCGCACTGCCAAGCGCCAGCGCGAAGACGTAGTGCGCTTGCCCGAACACATCGGTCACGAGGAAGGAGACGACACCGCGGACACCCAGGTAGAAGCAGGCGGCGAAGAACGCCGCTCCCGGGCCCACGAAGAGTCGCGCCGCGACGAGCGGGATGGCCACGGCCAGGGCCGTCAGCATGGGGTGGAACACCATCCGGAACTGTGCGACACCGAAATCGAACTCGCCGAGAAACACTGACAGGCCGATGAGGCTGGCGCCGAACGACGTCGACAGCATGATCGTCCGCAACCACGTGGGCGCCGAGGCAGCGCCGGCCTGGCCGCTGATCTCGTTCTCCCGCTGGAACAGGATGATCCCGAGGGTTGAGAGCCCCGCGCCACCGATGAGCATCAGGTGCGTCGGGCCCCACAGGGTCACGTCCTGGCCGAAGAGCCGGTGCCACACGTCATCGAGGGGGAACCCGATGAGCGCGTACAGGCCGCAGCCGGCCAGGTAGATGCCACTGACCGGCGCAAACCACTGCCCGGTGATGCGCACGGCGGACGGGCTCGGCTTCGCATCGCCGCGCGGGAAGACGACGGCCGACATACCCGCCATGAACAGGAAGAACAGGCCGAAGAGGATGAAGTAGTGCGCCGGGTTGGCCAGGGGGCCGTCGTCGCGGCCGCGACCGGCGTGCAGACTCACGTCCCACATGAACCCCAGGTACGCGGTGAGCAGGGATCCGGCGATGAAGATGACGGGAAGGGCGCCCCACGACGTCGTACCGAAAGTCCGCCCCGTCACGTCGCCGAGCTTCTGGAACCACTCGATCCGATGCGTGCGGTGCTGCCATGCGATGAACAGCAGGACGAGCGTGATGACGCCGGCGCCGGCAGTCAGGCCGATGACCTGATCAAGTGCCGCGCCGCCGACTGGAGAAGTGCCTGGATCCGCGAGTTGCATAGCCGCAACATCCCACAGCCGAAGTTCGCCCCACAATCACCGCGCCCGTATTGGCCGCTGATTGTGAACTTTCTTACGCCGCCGTAGGTTCAGCGGGTGACGACCTCGTGGGCCTCCCGGCCCTTGGGTCCGTCGACGACCTCGAACTCGACGCTCTGGCCGTCTTCCAGCGTCTTGTAGCCCTCGGACTTGATCTTCGACCAGTGCACGAAGACGTCGTCCTGGCCCTCGACCTCGATGAAGCCGAAGCCCTTGTCGGCGTTGAACCACTTCACGACGCCCTGCACCGTCGCACCGCCCGCGACAGCCGGGATGATCGAGACCTGGGTCCCGTCCGGCGTCGGGGTGTCGAGGCCCTCGGCGAAGCGCACGTCCTCCTCGGCGACGTAGATGTTCACGAACCGGCGCAGCGCGCCGGCGTCGTCGAGCACGCGCGCCCGGATGCCCGGGAAGCTCGCCTCGAGGGAGTCGATGACGGCCGACAGTGTGGCGCCCTCAGCCTGCACCTGGGACTGATCGCCCGTGTAGGACCGGAGGATGGTCGGGATGCGGACCGAGACGGCCATGGAGTACTCCTCGTGGAACTGACTGATCAAGCGATGCCGGCGGCGACAAACGCATCGTACGTGGGGGCGATGGTTGCTGCCGGACCGACGAGGTCGGTGACGGCATCCAGGGTCTTGAGCCCGTGACCGGTGTTGATCACGACGGTCTCGAGTTCGGGGTCGAGTTGGCCGGTCTCGACCAGCTTCTTGAGCACGGCCACCGTGGTTCCGCCGGCCGTCTCGGTGAAGATTCCCTCGGTGCGCGCGAGCAGCACGATGGCCTCGCGGATCTCGTCGTCGGTGACATCCTCGACGGCACCGCCGGTGGCGTTGCAGATGTCCAGGACGTAGATGCCGTCGGCCGGGTTGCCGATGGCCAGCGACTTGGCGATGGTGTCCGGCTTGACCGGCTTGATCGCATCGACGCCGGCCTTGAAGGAGACGGCGACCGGTGAGCAGCCGGTTGCCTGCGCTCCGAACACCTTGACCGGCTTGTCCTCGACCAGGCCGAGCTTGATCAGCTCCTGGAAGGCCTTGTGCACCTTGGTCAGCTGCGACCCCGACGCGACCGGAATGACGACCTGGTCGGGGAGGCGCCAGCCGAGCTGCTCGGCGATCTCGTAGCCGAGCGTCTTCGAGCCCTCGGCGTAGAAGGGGCGGATGTTGACGTTGACGAACGCCCAGCCCTCGTCTTCGCCGGCAATCTCGCTGGCCAGCTTGTTGACGTCGTCGTAGTTGCCGTCGACAGCAACGAGGTTCGCCGTGTAAACCGCCGAGTTGATCTGCTTGGGCTGCTCGAGGTTGCTCGGGATGAACACGACGGTCCTGATACCGGCTCGGGCACCGGCGGCGGCGACCGCATTGGCCAGGTTCCCGGTGGACGGGCACGCGAAGACCTTGGCTCCGAACTCACGGGCGGCGCTCAACGCGACCGCGACGACGCGGTCCTTGAACGAGTTGGTCGGGTTGGTGCTGTCGTCCTTGACCCACAGGTTCCTGATGCCGAGTTCGCGACCCAGGTTGTCGGCGGCCAGCAGCCGCGTGAAGCCCGGCTCGAGGTTGGGGCTGGTCTCGATGTCGTCGGGCACCGGCAGCAGCGCCTTGTAGCGCCACTGGTTGTTGGGGCCCGCCTCAATCTGCTCCCGGGTGACGGTGCCGAAGTCGTAGCCGATCTCCAGCGGGCCGAAGCACTCCGCGCAGGCATAGAACTGGCCGAGCGGGCGGGTGGCGCCACATTCGCGGCAGACCAACTCACGGGCCGGACCGAAGGCGCCGACGCGAGGCTGCGGGCGAGGGGGGCTGAGGGGCCCAGGTGCAAGTTGTACTGGGACTGTCACTCGTTGCTCCAGGTCATCTGTCCCGGATCGACTTTCGTCCGGGCCGGAGTTAGCACCTGGTTGACGTTCAACTGGTTGCTGGGGCTTCGCCGGGCCGGTTCCCTCTGCCCCTCTTGATGAGTGACACAAGAGTACGGGGACCATGCGCGTCTGGCCAAACTCACCACCATCCGCCCCTGGCCGAGACCTAGCTGCGCCGTGCCTCCAGGGCGTCGGCGAGCCGGCCGAGCCACTCCGCAATCCCGTCCGGACCGTCGACCACCAGGTCGGCACGCTCGGCCAACCCGGGCTGCTCCGGTGAGGCCGAGTACACGAGCACGCCGGAGTATCCGCGGGCTCGCAGCCGATCGACGGCGTCGAATGCCGGGATGTCGCCCAGGTCGTCGCCGGCGAACACGATGTGCCGGACGTCGAACTCGTCCACCAGCCCCTCGAGCACCCGGCCCTTGTCCCACCCGGGCAGGCGCAGCTCGATCACCTCGCGGCCCAGTTCGATCGTGAGCCCGAGCCCGGCAGCGAGCACGGTCATCGGTTCGATCAGCTGGTCGCGCACGCCGTCGCCCAGCCCACGAGTGTGAACGGCCACGGCCAAGCCCTTGGATTCCAGCCGCGCATCAGGCACGCCGTGCTCGACCAGCCAGCCCGGCAACGTGTCGAGGGCATGCTGCACCGGTGCCACCAGGTCCGACGGCGGCGGTGCCCCGTCGACGGCGTCCCACCGCTCGGCACCGTACTGACCGCAGACGACGAGGTGCTCGAAACCGGGCCGGCCGAGGAAGCCGCCCAGCTCAAGGACCTGATGGACGGGCCGACCGGTCACGATCGCGACACGGCCCAGCAGGGGTCCGAGCCGGGCGAGGGCCTCCACGGCATGCGCGTGTCCGAATGCAGTGGCCGGATCGTCGACGATGTGCGCCAGGGTGCCGTCGAAGTCCAGCGCCAGCAACGTCCCACCCGGGTCGGCGACGACCAACGCGAGGTCGGGCATCCCCGACTGGCCGGCTCCAGCGTGCCGGGAGTCCGTGTCCCCCGTCATCGGCACATCACGGCGAATAGACTAGGAGCACGGTCAACTCGCTGGTGCTCATACCCGCTCGGGCCGGCCGCACGCTCTCGATCTCGAGGTCCTCGGCCAGGAGTTCGGCCTCACGCTGACGGCCCTCGGGGTAGTAGACCGCGTTGACGACCGCGGGATAGATCCAGTTGCCCACCTCGCCGACCGTCCATCCGGCACCCTCGGCTGCCTTGGCCACCGTGGCGGCCAAGCCCGGGGTCTTGGACGCGTTCAGCACCACGACCTCGATGTCGGGGCGCGCGGGATCGTCGTCGGTTCGGTCTTCGGCGGAGGGGCTTGCGGCGGGTTCGGTCGGGCGCGAATCGAGCTCAGAGCCGCTGGCCGTCGCGGATGGGGAAGCCGCAGCCTGCGGAGCATCGGACCCGAGGTCAAGCCGGTCGGCGAAGAAGATCCAGCCGACCACAGCGAGCGCGGACACACTCAAGGTCACCGTCAGGACGAAGAACCAGCCGGGAAGTTGATAGGCCCGCTGGCTTGGCGTCCCGCGGTGATCGACCATCTACAGATCGATGCCCAGCCGCCGAGCCGACCTGCTGCGCTGGCGTTGGGCGCGCATCCGCCGCAGACGTTTGACCAGCAGCGGGTCGTGGGCGAGCGCCTCGTCCCGGTCGATCAGGGCATTGAGCACCTGGTAGTAACGCGTGGTCGACATGTCGAACTGGTCGCGGATGGCCTGTTCCTTGGCGCCGGCGTACTGCCACCACAGGCGCTCCATGGCGAGGATGTCGCATTCACGCTGGGTGAGGCCGGAGCCGGCGGCAGCATGGTCGTGCGTCGTCTCCTCAGCAGCGCTCATGGCTCCACCTTACCGATGAATCACATCACTGTCATTTGATCGCGGGCCCTCGCACGGCCGTGTCGCTGCATCCCACATCGCGCACTTGTCGCTCGGGGAAGGGCCGCACACGCCCATGACGTTCCGCTCGGTCGCCGACTATGGTGCTTCCATGGCAGCCGGGCTGGCAAATTTCGTGGTGGTCGCGAATCGTCTGCCTGTCGATCGGGACTTCAACCCGGACGGGACGACCACCTGGCGCACCTCGCCCGGCGGTCTCGTCTCGGCCCTGGAGCCGGTCATGCGACGCAAGGGTGGCGCCTGGATCGGCTGGCACGGTGCCGCCGACGAACGACTCCGCCCGTTCGAGCACGACGGCATCCGACTGGTGCCGGTGCGGCTCTCCAGCCAGGAGGTCGTCGAGTACTACGAGGGCTTCAGCAACGCGACGCTCTGGCCCCTCTATCACGACGTCATTGCTCCCCCGCAGTTCCACCGCGAATGGTGGGACTCGTATGTCGCGGTCAACCAGCGGTTCGCGAAGGCCGCCGCACGCGTCGCCAAGCGAAAGGCGACGGTGTGGGTGCAGGACTACCAGCTCCAGCTGGTGCCGGCCATGCTGCGTGAGTTGCGGCCGGACCTGCGCATCGGGTTCTTCCTGCACATCCCGTTCCCGCCGACCGAACTGTTCCAACAGCTCCCGTGGCGTCGGCAGATCCTGGAGGGCCTGATCGGGGCCGACCTCGTCGGGTTCCAGCTTCCCGGCGGAGCAGCGAACTTCACCCGACTGGTCCGGGACCGGGTCGGACACCGGACCAAGGGCGGGACGATCTTCCTGCCCGACGGTCGACAGGTGACCGCTCGCGCGTTCCCCATCTCGATCGATGCCAAGGCCTTCGAGCAGCTGGCGCAAAGCCCCGAGGTGGAGGCCCGCGCCAACGAACTGCGCGCGAGCCTCGGCAACCCGTCGACGGTGCTGCTGGGCATCGACCGACTCGACTACACGAAGGGGCTGCGCCTGCGGCTGCGCGCCTACGTCGAGCTGATCCGCGAAGGATCGATCCCGGTGGACGATGCGGTGTTCGTGCAGGTTGCCACCCCATCCCGCGAACGCGTCGAGCAGTATCGGATCCTGCGTGACGACATCGACCAGTTGGTCGGCGGCATCAACGCCGATGTCGGCCGCATCGGGGCGCAGCCGATCACGTACGTCCACGCATCCTTCCCGCGGGAAGAAATGGCCGCGCTCTACCGGGCTGCCGACGTCATGGTGGTCACGCCACTGCGCGATGGCATGAACCTCGTCGCCAAGGAGTACGTCGCCTGTCGCTACGACGACACCGGAGCACTGGTACTCAGTGAGTTCGCCGGCGCGGCCGCCGAGCTCAAGCAGGCCTACCAGGTGAACCCGTACGACATCAACGGAATGAAGGCGACGATGCTGGAGGCGGCGCAGGCGTCCAAGCGCGACTCCGCCCGCCGAATGCGCGCCATGCGACGCGTTGTGACCGACCACGACATCGACGCCTGGGCCAGCGAGTTCATCGATGCGCTCACCCAGCGCTGACATGGCCGATCTCCGGACGCTGGTTGCGCCGGACTGGGCCGAAGCGCTCGAGCCGGTCCGCGACTCCATCACTGCCGCAGGGGATTTCCTGCGTACCGAGATCGCGGCCGGGCACTCCTACCTTCCGGCCGGCCCGGACATCCTGCGTGCGTTCCGTGAACCGATGTCGAACGTGCGGGTCCTCATCGTCGGCCAGGACCCGTACCCGACGCCGGGCCATCCGATGGGGCTGTCGTTCTCCGTGGGCGCCGGCGTCCGGCCCCTTCCGCCGAGCTTGGGGAACATCTTCCGCGAGCTCCAGGACGACCTGGGGATTGCACCGTCACCACACGGCGACCTGTCGGCGTGGGCGGGCCAAGGCGTTCTCCTGCTGAACCGTGTCCTGACCGTGCGTGCCGGGACTCCGGCCAGCCACCGCGGACGGGGATGGGAGAAGGTGACCGAACAGGCGATCCGCGCTCTCGTCGAGCGTGGTGGTCCGCTCGTCGCCGTCCTGTGGGGGCGCGACGCCCAGACCCTCAAGCCGCTGCTGGGCGACGTCCCGACGATCGAGAGCGCGCACCCAAGTCCACTGTCGGCGTCACGCGGGTTCTTCGGCTCGCGGCCGTTCAGCCGGGTCAATGCCCTCCTGGCCGACTTGGGTGCCGAACCGATCAACTGGCAGCTTCCCGAGCAATAGGGCTCAGCGATGTCGCGCCACCTGACCCAAGCCGTCTCCTTCGACTCGCACGGATCGAGGATCGCCGGCGTGCTCTACCTGCCGGCCGATCACCGCGAGCCATGGCCGTGCGTGGTGATGGCGCACGGATTCTCCGGGACGATGGATTGGATCGTTCCCGACTTCGCTGCTGCCTTCGCCCGCGGAGGACTGGCGGTCCTGATTTTCGACTACCGCTATACCGGGTCGAGCGAGGGCGAGCCGCGGCAACTGGTTGATTCCCGTCGCCAGCAAGAAGACCTGCTCTCCGCCGTGACGTTCGCGCGGGCGCTACGACAGGTGGACCCAACCCGGATCGCGCTCTGGGGAACGTCGCTCGGCGGAAGCCACGTGGTGAACCTTGCCGCCGAGGATCACGCGATCGCCGCCGTCGTGGCGAACGTACCCGGACTCGACCTCTTCGTCCGCGGCGTCAAGGGACGCTACGTCCCACCGCAGAGCCAGCTGAGCCGGTGGACGATCGCTCGCGCCGGCCTGAGCCTGCTGGCCGCGGCGTCGCTCGACGCAGCCCGGGGAATGGCGGGGCTGTCGCCGCACTACATTCCCGTCTACGGACGCCTTGGGCATGCTGTCTTCAGCGATCCGGCGTTGGCCGGGCTGTTTCGCGACGTTGAGCGAAACGCTCCGACCTGGCGCAATCGAGTCACGCCCCGATTCCTGTTCACAGCGCCGCGATACCGCGACGGCACGATGGAAAAGATCACGGCGCCGCTGCTCGCGACCGTCGCCCGCGACGACGAAGTGGTCTCGAGCGACTTCGTCAAGGAGACCGTGGCGAAGGCGCCCCGCCACGTCATTCGCGAGTATCCGGTTCAGCACTTCCAGATGTACCACGGTGCCGTCCGTGATGCCGTCGTCGCCGAACAGCTGGCCTTCCTGCAAGAACACCTGCTCCAAGGCCCGGGCAACGGGACTGATCCGACGCCGATCCGCGCGTAGTCTTCGTCCATGCCACATCGCGACCTCCACGGTCCCCGTGATCGCGCTGCCGTCCTCGAGGACGGTTTCGCCGGTCTTCAACGATGGGGACTCCGCATCGTGCTCATCGCGGCGGGCGTCTTCGTCCTGGGATGGGTGATCGGGCAACTCTGGGTGGTCATCTTCCCGATGGTGCTCGCTCTCATCGTCGCGACCGTGCTGCAGCCTGGCGCCGCCTGGCTGCGCCGGCATGGTGTTCCGTCGCCGCTGGCCGCCCTGGCGATGCTGCTGTTGTTCCTGCTCGCCGTCACGATGGTCATCGTCATCCTCGCGCCGCAGGTCGCCGGCCAGACGCCGGCGCTGGTGCGCAGCGCATCCGATGGCCTGCAGACCATCCGCGATTGGCTGACCAACGGCCCCCTGGCAGTTTCCGAAGGCCAGATCACCCGGGCCATCGAGGCGATCCAGGACAAGCTCCGAGAGAGCGCCGCCGCCATCAGCTCCGGCGTCTTCTCCACCATCGGTGCGGCCACGTCGGCGATCGTGAACATCGTCCTGGTCCTGATGCTGGCCTTCTACTTCGCGAAGGACGGTCACAAGTTCGTCCCCTGGGTCACCCAGCTGGGTGGCCAGCGCGCCGGCGAGCACCTGGCCGAGCTGCTGAACCGATCCTGGGCGACGCTCGGCGGGTTCATCCGAACTCAGACCGTCGTGGCGCTCATCGATGCGGTGATCATCGGCATCGGCCTGACGATGCTCGATGTCCCGCTGGCCATCCCCTTGGCGGTCATCACGTTCGTCGGCGCATACGTGCCGATCCTCGGCGCCCTCATCAGCGGCGTGCTCGCCGTCCTGGTCACGCTCGTCACGAACTCGCCACGGGACGCGTTGATCGCCCTGATCCTGGTGTTGGCGGTCCAGCAGCTCGAGGGCAACGTGATCTCGCCGTGGCTGCAGGGCAAGAACCTCAACCTGCACGCGGCAGTCGTCCTGATGGCCGTGACCCTGGGGGGCTCGGTCTGGGGCATCACCGGCGCCTTCCTCGCCGTGCCGGTGGTCGCGACCGCCGCCGAGGTCCTTCGCTACGTCAACGAGCAGATCGGCCGGGCGACCGGCGAACCGGAGCCTCCCCCGGACGCCGACGCCGCCCTCGAAGGGAACGCCGGAACGGCGTAAACCCGCCCACTGACAACGGCGCGCGCCACGATCACATGGAGCCGCGTGTGGGATTCGAACCCACGGCATTCGCTTTACAAGAGCGACACTCTGGCCAACTGAGTTAACGCGGCGCGACCGTCGCTGGACGGCACCCGGCCATATTAGTCAGCCGAGTCAGGCCCGTGACTGGGCGATCGCGTAGAGCGCGATGCCTGCGGCAACCCCGGCGTTCAACGACTCCAACGTCGAGGCCGTGGGGATGCTCACCAGTTGATCGCAGGTCTCGGCGACGAGCCGCGAAAGCCCCTTGCCCTCGCTGCCGATCACGACCACCAGCGGGCCATCGCCCAGCTGCAGCTCCGGAAGCGCGACGTCACCGTCGGCTGCCAGACCGATGACCATCAGCCCGCCCGCTTGGTACGCCTTGAGCTGCCGGGTGAGGTTCGTGGCGCGGGCGACCGGGATCCTCGCCGCCGCCCCCGCCGACGATTTCCACGCCGAGGCGGTCATCGACGCCGCCCGCCGTTCGGCGATGACGACACCGTGCGCACCGAACCCGGCGGCCGACCGGATCACCGCACCGAGATTGCGTGGGTCGGTCACACCATCGAGCATGACCACGAGCGGCGGTTCGCCGAGTTCGGCGGCCCGCTCCAGCAACTCGTCCGGGTGTGCGTACTCGTACGCCTCGAGCTTGGCCGCGACGCCCTGGTGGACGGCCGCGCCGGTGAACTTGTCCAGCTCGGACTTCGGGACCTCCAACAAGGCGACGTGGTGCTCGGCCGCCAGCCGGAAGATCTCGGCAATCCGCTCATCCCGCCGCACGTCCTCGGCAATGTGGATCGCCTTGACCGGGACCCCGGCCTGCAGCAGCTCGGCAACGGCGTTGCGGCCGGCCACCCACTCGGGCCCGGAGTCACCCGGCTTGCGCTTGGGTTTGCCGGCGGCGCGGCGCTCGGCGGCACGGGCCATCTTGTGCTGCTTGTGATACGGCCGGTCCTCGGCCTTCGGCGTGGGGCCCTTGCCTTCGAGGCCCTTGCGGCGACGGCCGCCCGAGCCCGCTGTCGGGTTGCCTTTCGACGACTTCTTGACCGCACCGCGGCGGTTGCTGTTCCCAGCCATCAGCTCACACTCCATCGCGGCCCCTGGGGGGTGTCCTCGATCTCGATTCCGGCGGCGGCCAACTGGTCGCGCACGACGTCAGCTGCCGCAAAGTCCTTCGCGGCCCGGGCAGCCTGGCGCTGCTCGAGCAGTCCCTCGACGAGCGAACCCAAAGCCTCGTCGGCGCGCGATGACCCGCGACTTGCCCACGGCTCGGCCAGCGGGTCGAGGCCCAGCACGGCCAGCATCGCCCGCACCGACTCGACGGCCCCGCGTGCGACTTCGCTGTTTCCGTCGGCCAGCGCCTTGTGGCCCTCAGCGATGACGCCCTGAAGCGCGGCCAGGGCGGCCGGGATACTCAGGTCGTCGTCCATCGCGTGCACGAAGTCTGCGCACGGAATGCTCGGCTCGACCGGTCCGACGACCTCGACCGCCCGCCGCACGAAGCCCTCGATCCGGTCCCAGGCCACGGCGGCCTCGGCCAGCGATTCCTCGCTGAACTCGATGATCGAACGGTAGTGCGCAGCGAGGAGGTAGTACCGCAGCGCGATGGGCGGTACGCGTTTGACCACCTCGCTGACCATCAGGGTGTTTCCGACCGACTTCGCCATCTTGGCGCCGCCGAGGTTGACCATCGCGTTGTGCATCCAGACCCGGGCGAAAGCCTGGCCCGCCGCGCGCGACTGCGCCAACTCGTTCTCGTGGTGCGGGAAGCGGAGATCGAGTCCGCCGCCGTGGATGTCGAACTCGTTGCCGAGGTACTTCGCGGCCATCGCCGAGCATTCGAGGTGCCAGCCGGGTCGGCCGCGTCGCCCTCCCAGGTCTCGCGGCGTCGGCCAGGATGCGGTGTCCGGCTCTCCGGCCTTGTGACCTTTCCAGAGCGCGAAGTCGCGCGGATCGCGCTTGCCCTCCGGCGGAGCGTCCTCGGCGGCCTGCATGTCGTCGATCCGCTGGTTCGACAGCTCTCCGTAGCTCGGCCAGGACCGCACATCGAAGTAGATGTCGCCGGAGTCATCCTCGGCGACATAGGCGTGGCCGCGCTCGATCAGCTGCCGGATCATCTCCAGCATCTCCGGGATGTGGCCGGTGGCGCGTGGCTCGTAGGTCGGCGGTATGCAGCCGAGCACGTCATACGCCTCGTGCAGGGCGCGCTCGTTCTCGTACGCGACAGCAAACCAGTCTCGTCCCTGTTCGACGCCCTTGGCCAGGATCTTGTCGTCGACGTCGGTGATGTTGGCGACGATGGTGACGTCGAGCCCCTGATGCATCAGCCACCGACGCAACACGTCGAAGACGACCTCCTTGCGGATGTGGCCGATGTGCGGGGGGCCCTGCACGGTGAGTCCGCAGTGGTAGATGCTCACGCGGCCCGGAGTGACCGGCTCCAGAGCCGACACCTCGCGCGTGGCGGTGTTGTACAGGCGGAGAGTCACGCCGCCACCCTACCGGGGAAGACGCGAGTCACATTCGTCACTTTCTTCACTTTCGTCACATATGCTGGAACGATGCTTCCCCGCGTTCTGGCAGCCCTGCTCGGGCTGTGTGTCGCCATGGCCGTGATGCCCGCCGCCGTGGCGGCCACACCGCGAACGAACGTGGTCCGCTGGAGCCACGACCCCCAGTTCAACGCCGGCATCCGCAACCACGTGGTGTCCAGCGGGGGGACGCTGCGCCTCGCCGGCACGCTCCCGACGACGAGGTGGGACGACCCGTACAGCTCCGGCGGCTCGGTCACCTACGAGTACGGCCACTGGACGTCACCGTGGGTCACGCCCGGCTTCGGAATGCACACCCTCGTGCCGTCGTGGACCATGACCACGCCGGCCGGGAGCTGGGGGCGCGTCGACATCCGGGTCAAGCGCGGCTCGACGGTGGGCTCGTGGGACACCTTGGCGAACTGGGCGCAGAACATGTCCACGATTCGTCGCTCGTCGTCGTCCAGCCAGACCGACGACCTCGCGCGCGTCGACGTCGACACCCTGCGCAGCCGCGGAGGATCCTTCGACGGGTGGCAGCTTCGGGTGATCCTGCTCCGGGCCAAGGGATCCTCGGCCGTGCCGTCGCTCAAATCGGTCTCCGCGGTCGCGGCGTCGTACTCGACCAAGACGCTGTCCACGACGTCGAAGACCACCATGACGGCAACCAAGGTGCTGAACGTCCCCGGCTACTCGCAGATGATTCACCGCGGCGAGTTCCCCGGATACGGCGGCGGCGGCTCGGCGTGGTGCTCGCCGACGACGGCAGTCATGCTGCTGCGCTACTGGCGCACCGGACCGAACTCCACGGACTACGCGTTTGCCAAGAAGTACGAGGACCCGTGGGTCGACCACGCCGCGGTCCACAGCTATGACTACCGCTACGAGGGGACCGGGAATTGGTCCTTCTCCACGGCGTATGCCGGCCGCTGGCTCGACGCGTACGTCACCCGCGTCAGCAGCCTCCGGGATGCCGAGAACCTCATCAAGGCCGGCATCCCCGTCGGCGCCGCCATCAAGTTCGGCGCCGGCCAGCTCAGCGGAGCTCCACTGAACTCGAGTGCCGGGCACCTCCTGGCCGTCGTCGGATTCACCTCGGCCGGAAACGTCGTCGTCAACGATCCGGCAGCGCCCTCCAACTCCACGGTGCGGCGCACCTACCGACGCGGCGAGTTCGAACGGGCATGGCTCGGCGGCAGCGGCGGCATCGCGTACGTCATCCGCCCGTAGCCGCGGCTGAACGACGCTTCAGATCGGTTCAGGTGTCCTTCAGCGCCCTTGCCACACGCTCGGAGAAACACCCGAAGCGTCGAGAAGGGCAACCTCATGAATTCCTCCATCCTGTTCCACAATCGAGTCCTGATCCCCACCCTCCTGGCCGCCGCGGCAGTCGGTGCCGGCGGGATCGCATGGGCCGACACTCACGACAACGTCCATTCCGGCGAGCGAGCTCGCGTCGCTGAGGCGGCCGTCCGGGCGGTCGGCGCGGGTACGGTGCTCGACGTCGAACACAGCGACGACCTGGCCGGCGCCTACGAGGTCGAGCTCCGTCAGGCTGACGGCTCCGAGGTCGACGTCATCCTCGACAAGGACCTGCGCGTCCTGCATCGCGAGAATGACGGCGACCGCGACGATGACACCTTTCAGGCCGCACCACGGGACAACGACGACAACCCCGACGCCAACGGCCCCGGCCTGGCGGACGCCGACGATCGTCCCCTGACGGCCGCCGAGCGCTCCCAGATCAAGGCAGCCGTGGCCAAGGCTCTGGGATCGAAATCCGTGACGGACATGGAGGCCAGTGATGACCTCGGCGCGGCCTACGAGGCCGAAGCGTACGACCGCAGCGGCACCGAATGGGACGTGGAGCTGGACGAGAAGTTCGTCGTCGTGAGCAAGTCGAGGGACAGCTGAGCCTCTAGACTCGCGGGGTGTCAGCGAACGCGGCTCCCGCCGGCCGGGTGGGCATCGGTACCGATGTTCACCGCCTCGAGCCCGGCCGCCCGTTGCGGCTGGCCGGGCTGGACTGGCCGGATGCCTCGGCGGGCCTGGCCGGCCACTCCGACGGCGACTGCGCAGCCCACGCCATCGTTGACGCCCTGCTGTCGGCAGCCGGCCTCGGCGACATCGGCACCCATTTCGGCACGTCCGATCCGCGGTGGGAAGGTGCTGCCGGCGTCGCGTTCCTGGTCGAGACCGCGCGGGTCGTGCGCGAAGCCGGCTTCGCCATCGCCAATGCCAGCGTGCAGGTCATCGGCAATGAGCCGAAACTCGGCCCGCGGCGAGCTGAGGCGGAGTCAGTGTTGTCCGATGCCATCGGAGCGCCGGTCAGCGTCTCCGCAACGACCACCGACGGGCTCGGTCTGACCGGACGCGGCGAGGGCGTCGCCGCCATCGCCGTCGCCATGGTGGTCCCGGCCTAGCCGGACAGTTCCACCTCACCCACGCGCAGCATCTCCGCGCGCTCGGCCACCTTGATCCGAAGGCGTCCTGCCGCCTCACCCAGTGCGATTTCGTGCGCGTCGAGCCGCTCCCACGCCGCGTCGGTCGCCACGGCGATCCCGCGTTCGGCCAGATAAGCGTCGACGTCTGCCGGCTCGCGCAGAGTCGCCGAATGGGCGGTCTCCGCCAGCAGGTGCTCGACCGTCTCGGCCGCGTCGCTCTTGGTGTGGCCGATCAGACCAACCGGTCCACGCTTGATCCATCCGGTGACATAGGTGCCGGGAATGGGATCGCCGTCCAGATCGAGGACGCGGCCGCCCTCGTTGGGGATGACCGCATTGCGGTCGTCGAACGGGAGGCCCGGCAGTGCCGAACTGCGGTACCCGATTGCCCGGTAGACGGCCTGAACGTTCCAGTCGGTGAACTCGCCGGTTCCTTCCACCACACCGTCGGCGTTCGGTGAGTGGGTCCGCTCGGTACGCAGCATCGCGACCCGTCCGTCAGCACCGGCGACGATCTCGGTCGGCGCCTCAGCGAAGTGCAGGTGGATGCGGTGGGGCTTGCCGACCGGCTCGGCGCCGACCCAGTTGCTGAGGATGTTCAGCACCATCTTCTGCGCCTTGTGCTTCGCGATGTGGGCCATGCCGTCGGCGTCAACATCGAAGCCCTCGGGGTGCACGATCACCTCGACGTTCGGCGAATGGTTCAGTTCGCGCAGCTCCAGCGGGGAGAACTTCGCGTAGGCCGGACCACGACGGGAGAAGACGTGCACGTCGGTCGTGGTCTTTGAAGCGAGCCCGCGGTGGACGTGCTCGGGAATGTCGGTCACCAGCATCTCGTCACCGGTCTTGGCCAGGACTCGGGCGATGTCGAGCGCGACGTTTCCGACGCCGATGACCGCGACGCTCTCGGCGTCCAGCGGCCACGTCTGTGGGACATCGGGATGCGCGTCGTACCAGGACACGAAGTCCGCGGCGCCCAGTGAGTGCTCCTCCCCCGGGATGCCCAGGTCACGGTCGGCCATCGCGCCGGTGGCGATGATGACGGCGTCGTAGAACGCGCGCAGGTCGTCGAGCTTCACGTCGACGCCGTACTCGACGTTGCCCAGGAACCGCACCTCGGGCTTGGCGAGCACCCGGTGCAGCGCCTTGATGATCTCCTTGATCCGCGGGTGGTCGGGTGCGACGCCGTAGCGAACGAGCCCGAAGGGGGCGGGGAGGCGCTCGACGATGTCGACGGAGACGGCGGTCTCGGAGTTGGTCAGGATGTCCGCGGCGTAGATTCCGGCCGGGCCACCCCCCACGACGGCGACGCGAAGAGCTTGCCCTGAGCTTGGACGAAGGGTCATGCTCCCGAGTCTGCGGGGCCCGTCCGCATCGCGGAACGAACGCTTCCTTGGGTGCTCACAAGGTAGCCTTGTGAGCATGTTGGGCCCCCACGTGCCGGATCTGCGCGCACTCGAGCTCCTGGTCGTTGTCGCCCGTATGGGAAGCCTGGGTGCGGCCGCAGCCGAGCTGGGCATCAGCCAGCAGGCCGCATCATCCCGGGTGCGCACGATGGAGGCGCTCGTCGGCGAGCCGCTCGTCGCCCGGAGCAAGCGTGGCTCCGAACTCACGCCGACCGGCGAACTCGTGGTGCAGTGGGCCGACCTGGTCCTGGATGCCGCGCAGAAGCTGGACGCCGGCATCACTGCACTGCGCGCCGACCGGCGCGGTCACCTCGACATCGCCGCAAGCCTCACGATCGCCGAACACCTGCTGCCGGGGTGGCTGGTCGGCTTCCGTGCCCAGCAGCTCCAGCGCGGCCAGCAACCGACCGAGGTTCGGATGACCGCCACGAACACCGCCCGCGTCACCGAGATGGTGGCCAGCGGCGAGGTTCCGCTGGGATTCGTGGAGGGACCGGAGGCTCCACCGGGCCTGCAACGTCGGCTGGTCGGAACCGACGAACTCCTGGTCGTGGTGGGGCCGACGCATCCGTGGGCGTCGAAGCCTCGGCGGCGCATCTCCGCGTCGACGCTGGCGGCAACTCCGTTGGTCGTGCGTGAGGCCGGCTCAGGCACCCGGACGGTTCTGGAGCGAGCACTCGCAGACCATCCCCAAGCGGCTCCGGCCCTTGAGCTGTCCAGCACCGCATCGGTGCGGGCTGCGGTCGCGGCCGGGGCGGGGCCAGCAGCCGTGGGCGCTCACGCCGTGCGCGAGGATCTGGCGACGGGGCGGCTCGTGCGCATCAGCGTCGGCGAAGTCGACCTCACACGCCAACTCCATGCGGTGTGGAAGGGCGGGAAGCATCCGGCCGAGGGACCGGCCCGCGATCTCGTTGCATGGGCAGCACAGAACGCCGGTTGAACCGGCGCCGGCAGACGATCAGCTGGCGAGAACCTCGTCGAGGCGGATCTCGGCCTTGTCCTCGTTGGTCTTCTCGGCGAGCGCAAGCTCGGAGACCAGGATCTGGCGAGCCTTGGCCAGCATGCGCTTTTCGCCGGCGGACAGGCCACGCTCATGATCGCGGCGCCAGAGATCACGCACGACCTCGGCAACCTTCAGAACGTCGCCGGAGTGCAACTTCTCCAAGTTCGCCTTGTAGCGACGCGACCAGTTGGTGGGCTCTTCGACGTGCTCGGCGCGCAGGACGCTGAAGACGCGCTCGAGCCCGTCTTCGTCCACCACGTCGCGAACACCGACGAGATCGACGTTGCATGCGGGCACGCGAACGACCAAGTCGCTCTGCGCAATGATGCGAAGGACGAGGTACTCGCGCTCTTCACCTTTGATCGCTCGGATCTCGATGTCCTCGATGACTGCAGCACCGTGGTTCGGGTAAACGACGGTTTCGCCGACCGTGAAAGCCATACAGGGAGCACCTTTCGTCAGTGATCAGGATAACATGCGCCGACGACGCCGAATTCTGGAAGCAGGTAACCCGGTGACCCCCAAGCCACGTCTCGCACGCACCTCCCGCCGACTCGCGTTGGCGGCCGCGACCGCCGCAATCGGCCTCGCAGGCTGCGCCGGAACCGGCGTCGATGCCCAGACGAATGCGCAGTACCAAGCGGGCATCGGCGCCAACGTCCGCTCCGGGTCCATCCAGCTGTTCAACGCGCTGGCGGTCGACAACGGCGACGGCACGGCCACCTTCTCCGCGGCGATCCTCAACAGCGACGACACCGCGGCGAAGCTCACCCGTGCCAGCGCGCGTGCGTCCGACGGCTCCAAGGTCACCGCCACCACCGCGCCGGCCATCATCGACGCCGGCCGCATGTTCAACACCGGCAAGGCCGGTGCTGTGATCCTCGCCGACAAGCAGCTCGAGGCCGGCGAGTACGTCACGGTGAAGCTGGTGTTCGACCGCGGTCGCACGGTGAGCGTCGAGGCGCCCGTGGTCGCGCGCACCGCGATCTACGACGACGTCGCCACCGATGCCGGCGGCGAGTCAGGTGCCGACAAGGCGCCGGCCGGCACGGTGCCGGAGGGCGCTCCGGAGCCGGCCGAGCCCGCCGCTCACTGAGCCCGCAGGGACGACTCCCGCGGCGCTCACCAGCGATCCGGTGCGACGTCCGCGGCCAGAGACGTCCGCGACTAGACCAACTCGCGCGTGCCGGTGACCTGGAAGATCATCCGGCGTGCCATGGACACTGCGTGGTCGCCGATCCGCTCGTAGTACCGGCTCAGCAGAGCGACGTCGATGGCGGCTTCGACGCTGTGGGGCCAGGAGTCGCTGAGTATCGTCCGGAACAGTTGTCGATGGAGCTGGTCCATCTCGTCGTCCTTGTGCTCCAGCTCCTGGGCTGCCTCGACGTCGCGCTCGGCAACGATGTGCGAGGCCGCGGCGATCATCGCGTCAGCCACCTGACCCATCGACCGAATGGTGGCGTGTAGCTCCTCGGGCACCGCGTTCTCCGGCTCGCGCCTGCGTGCCAGCTTGGCGATGTGCGCGGCGTGATCACCCATCCGCTCGAGATCGGCGATGATCCGCATCGTGGCCACCAGTTGGCGGAGATCGCCGGCGACCGGCTGCTGGGTCGCCATGATCAGGAACGAGCGATCCTCGATGTCGTTGGTGAGCTGGTCGATGCGGGCGTCGTCGGCGATCACCTGCTCGGCCAGCGCCCGATCGGCGTCCAGCAGGGCCAGGGTGGCCGAAGCCAATGAGCGGCGGACCAGGCTCGTCAGGCCCACAACGTCATCGACGATGGCCCGCAGTTGGTCGTAATAGGCATCACGCATGCTCGGACCGTAAGACGCAAGGATGAACGGGAAGCGACCCGCGGTGAACGGGGCGTGAACAGCCGCCGAAGGCTCCACCCCGGGGCCGCTTCCGCGGCGGTTTCACGCTCGGCACGGGCCTACGATCACAGTGTGGACACCAGCGAAGGCTTCCTGATCGCCGGCGTGATCGGCGCAGCGATCGGCGCTTGGACGACATACCTGTGGCGGTTCAGTGAACGCCGCACCGAAACGATTCCCGAGCCGGCCGCCGAGATCCCGGCGGGGGCAGAGACCGTACTGTCGGTCCTGTCGTCATCAGCCGTGATTGTCGACTCGGCAGACCGGGTACTCCAGGCGTCCGCACCGGCCGTCGCCATGGGGTTGCTCCACGATGACACGCTGCCCGAACCGATCATGGACCTCGTTCGTCAGGTCCGGCGCGACGGGCAGGTGCGCGAGGCCGAGCTCGCCATCACCGCCGGTCGACGCCTCGCGCACATCCATGCGCGGGTCGCGCCGTTGACCTCTCGGCTGGTGGTCGTCCTCGTCGACGACCGCACCGAGGCCTACCGCGTCGAGGCCATTCGGCGCGACTTCGTAGCCAACGTCAGCCACGAGCTCAAGACGCCGATCGGCGCGCTCAACCTGCTCGCCGAAGCCGTTGCCGAGGCGAAGGACGACCCCGAGGCCGTGGTCCGGTTCGCTGCACGGATGCAGGGCGAGAGCGAACGCCTCACCCGGCTCGTGCAGCAGATCATCGACCTGGCGCGTCTGCAGAATGACACCGTCAGCGACGATCAGGCCGTGGTCAAGGTGGCCGAGCTCGTCGCCGAGGCCGCCGAGCACTCGGCCACCGAAGCCGAGCGCAAGAACATCGACATCGCCGTCAGCCTCGACGACGAGCTCTTCATCCAAGGCGACCGCGCCCAGTTGCATGCCGCGGTGAGCAACCTGGTCGAGAACGCCGTCCGATACAGCCAGGAGGATGCACGCGTTTCGGTCAGTGCCACCGGCGACGGCGACCTCGTCCGGATCAGCGTCGCCGACCGCGGCGTGGGCATCGCGAACGAGGAGCTCGACCGCATCTTCGAGCGCTTCTACCGGGTGGACCCGGCACGCGCGCGCAACACCGGTGGGACGGGCCTCGGACTGTCGATCGTGAAGCATGTTGCGGCCAGCCACGGCGGAAGCGTGGAAGTCTGGAGCGAGCCGGGGTCGGGCTCCACCTTCACGCTGGTGCTGCCGGCATGGAACCACGACATGGATGAAGAGGAGCTCGCGTGACACGCGTATTGGTCGTCGAGGACGAGACGAGCTACAGCGAGGCGCTGTCGTACGTCCTTCGCAAGGAGGGGTTCGACGTCGCCGTCGCCGAGACCGGGCCCGATGCGCTGGCCGAGTTCGGACGCGCCGGAGCCGACATCATCCTGCTCGACCTGATGCTGCCCGGGCTGTCCGGCACCGAGGTGTGCCGGCAGATCCGCCAGACCTCGGCGGTGCCGATCATCATGGTCAGCGCCAAGGACACCGAGGTCGACAAGGTCGTCGGGCTGGAGCTCGGCGCGGACGACTACGTGACCAAGCCGTACTCGCCGCGTGAGCTGGTCGCCCGCATCCGCGCGGTCCTGCGCCGCGGCCTGCCTGACGAGATCGATGACGGCTCGGCGCTCGAGGCCGGGCGGATCCGGATGGACGTCGACCGCCACCTCGTGACCGTCGACGGGGAGCGGATCCAACTCCCGCTGAAGGAGTTCGAGCTCCTCGAGTACTTCCTCCGCAATGTCGGGCGGGTGCTCACCCGCGGCCAGCTGATCGATCGGGTCTGGGGCGCCGACTACGTCGGTGACACCAAGACGCTCGACGTCCACGTCAAGCGCCTCCGCTCCAAGATCGAGGCCGACCCGGCGAACCCGATCATGCTGACGACGGTCCGCGGCCTGGGTTACAAGCTCGATGGCTGAGCGCAGTGAGCGCTTGCGTTCACTGCCGAAGCCGAGAGCTTGCTGAAGCGGCGGAGCCGCGAACACAAGCTCGATGGCTGAGTACCCGGGCGCGCTCACTTCGTTCGCGCTCACTCCCGGATGCGTCCGAACGCATCCGGGCCGGCTCGCGGCGCTCCGCGCCGCGCAATGGTGACGTCCGGCTGATCTAGCGCCCCTGACTTGCGACGGCCGCGATGGCTGCCTCGGCCGCGGCCGGGTCGAGGTAGCGACCGCCGGGAACCGTGGGCTTGAGATCGGCATCGAGTTCGTAGACCAGTGGGATCCCGGTCGGGATGTTGAGCCCGACGATGGCTTCCTCGCTGATCCCGTCCAGGTGCTTGACCAGACCACGGAGTGAGTTTCCGTGCGCGGTCACAAGGACGGTCTTGCCGGCCAACAGGTCCGGGACGATCGCGTCGTACCAGTAGGGCAGCATCCGGTCGATGACGTCCGCCAAGGCCTCCGTCCGCGGCAACAGCTCGTCCGGCAGGTTTGCATAGCGCGGGTCGCCGGCCTGGCTGAACTCACTGTCGTCGGCCAGCGGCGGGGGTGGCGTGGAGAACGACCGCCGCCACTCCATGAACTGCTCCTCGCCGAACTCCTCGAGCGTGGCCTTCTTGTCTTTGCCCTGCAGCGCGCCGTAGTGCCGCTCGTTGAGCCGCCACGAGCGACGAACCGGGATCCACTGCCGGTCGATGCCCGCGAGCACGATCTGGGCGGTGCGGATGGCCCGCTTGAGCAGTGACGTATGGAGGACGTCAGGGAAGATGCCCGCCTCCCGCAGCAGGTCGGCGCCGCGCTCGGCCTCGTCCAGACCCTGTTCGTTCAGGTCGACGTCGACCCACCCGGTGAACAGGTTCTTCGCATTCCATTCGCTGTGGCCGTGGCGCAACAGGACGAGCGTGTAAGTCATGGACCGAGGGTATCGACGTGGTTTCGGAGGAGCACCTCGTACTCCACCTCAACCCTCGTGGGCGCCGGTGAAGATCTTGTGCAGGGCCTGCACGTAGTCGTTCTGGGTCTGAATGCCGGCGATCGTCCACTGCGCGTCGACGATGACGTGCGGCAGGTGTTGCACGCCGACGTCGCGCGCCGCCGCCGACTGCGCAAGCACGGCATCGGCATACTCCGCGCTGGCCAGCAACGCCTCAGCCGTCTCCAGCTCCAGGCCGACAAGGGCCGCGCGCGAGGCCAGCGCGAATGGATCGGCGATGTCGACGCCGTCGAGGAAGTGCGCACGCCAGAGTTCATGGGCCAGGTCGCGCTGCACGGTGGGTCCGAACTCCGCCGCCCACGTGAGGAGGCGCCACGCGTCGAACGAACTCGCGGGAACCAGGTCGTCGAAGTTGAGGTCGATCCCGCTCTTGAGCGCGGCTGCAGTCACCCGGGCGTTCAGGACGTCGGCATGTTCGGGCGCCACATCGACGTCCTGCAACGCGGCTCGCAGGACGATCTCGACCGGCTCGCCGGTGATGATCGTGAACGTGGCGGCGGCGCGTTCGAACCGGGTGGCGCCGACGTACGCCCACGGATCGGTGATGTCGGCAAAGACGATCGCGTCCATCAGTCGTCCTGCTCGGGACGCAGGTGTCGGAAGGCCTCGAGGTTGCCCGTCGGCTCGCCCCGTGACTCCCGCCACGCCCACTCCCGCCGGATCGAGGTGGCGAATCCGAGCTCGAGAATCGTGTTGAACGACTCGTCGGCGTAGGTGAGCACGGCTCCGAGCACGCGATCCAGCTCCTCGGCCGTGACCGCGTGGAGCGGAAGGCGCCCATCCAGGTAGATGTCGCCGCTCGCGTCGACCGCGAAGGCGACGCCGAAGAGCCGCAGGTTGCGTTCCAGCAGCCAGCGGTAGACGGCGACGTGGTTCTCATCCGGGTTGCGCGCGACGAAGGCGTGGACGGCGAGCGCATGGCGGCCCACCTCGAGCCGGCAGGTGGTCTTGAGCTTCCGCTCACCGGGAAGGTCCACCTCGAACACCCCGGGGCCGTGCTCGACCCAGTCCAGACCGGAGGACTCCAGCGCCTCGCGAACGATGCCGGCGACCACGCCGTCCGCCGGCTCGCTCATCGGCCGACCGCCACGTCGTAGGTGGCCAGCAGTCGGTCGGCCGTGACCTCCCAGCTGAAACCAGCGGCGTGGACCGCCGCCTTGGCAGCCATCGTCGTGCGCAGCACGGGGTCATCGAGCAACGTGCGCAGTGCGCGGGCGTAGTGAACCGGCGAGTGGCCGTTCACCAGGAGCCCGGTGACGCCGTCCACGACAGCCGTGGTGAGCCCGCCCACGGCCGCGGCCACGACGGGCGTGCCGCACGCCTGAGCCTCCAATGCGACCAGACCAAACGACTCGCTGTGCGACGGCACGCACACCACGTCGGCCGCGACGTACCAAGCCGCGAGGTCCGACTGCGCCACCGGCGGCTGGAAGCTGACGCGGTCCGCGACGCCCCGGCGGCCGGCCAGGTCCGCCAACGCCTCCGGACGCTCGAGGCCACTGCCCGACGGTCCGCCGACGACGACGAGGCGGACGTCGCCGGGCAGGTGCGCCAGCGCCTCGATCACGACGTCGGGCCCCTTGTGCGGCTGGAGCCGGCCGGCGAAGAGCACGACGCGCTGGTCCACGTCAACGCCGAGCCGCCGCCGGGCCTCGGCTCGGCTGCCGGGGACAAAGACGTCGTGGTTGACGCCCGGGTGGACGACGTCGATGTGCAACGGGTCAGCCGCATACAGGGCGACCAGTTCGTCGCGTTCCTGCGCCGTGTTGGCGACCAGCCGATCGGCGAGCCGCACGACCTCGGACTCGGCGACGATCCGCGCCGACGGTTCGAGCCGGTCGCCGACGGCGAGGTTGAGGTTCTTGACGCGACCCAGCGTGTGCATGGTGTGGACCAGCGGAATCCCGCGTCGCTCTCGCACGACCAAGCCGATCTGGCCGGACAGCCAGTAGTGGCTGTGCACGAGGTCATACGACTCGACCGCGGCCATCAGGTGGGCGCCGATGTCACCAGCCGGGATCGAGCGCACCAGCACACCCGGCTCGACCTCGACGGCTGCCGGGTCACCGGCGGCGCGGGTGAAGATGTCGACGGCCACACCGCGCCGGGCGAGCCGGCTTGCCGTTTCGAGGACGTAGACGTTCATGCCACCCGCGTCGCCACCGCCCGGCGGCTCCAGCGGCGACGTGTGGGCCGAGAGCATCGCCACCCGCAGCGAACCGCCCCTCCCCCGCACGCGGGAGACACCCCCAGCGACGCTGGGTCTGCGCAGCGGGGGAACCATGTCCCCATCGTTGCAGGCGGTCGAAAGCCAGGTGCAACGATGGCCCGGTGAACAGCCCCATCGCAGTGGTCACCGGAGCCGGCAGCGGGATCGGCGCCGCGACCGCGCGCGCCTTGGCCGCCGAGGGATTCCACGTCGTCTGTGCCGCGCGACGCTCGGACCGCATCCAGAGGGTCGCCGACGAGATCGGCGGCACCGCCGTGGTCTGCGACGTGACCTCAGCCGATGACGTCGCGCGACTGGCCGAGACGGTCGGCCCCCGCGTCGACGCGCTCGTCAACAACGCCGGCGGCGCACTCGGCGTCGATCCGGTGATCGCCGGTGATCCGGATCAGTGGCGGACGATGTACGAGACCAATGTCATCGGCACGATGCAGGTGACCAAGGCACTGACGCCGGCGCTGATCGCCTCGGGTGCCGGAATCATCGTGAACATCGGCTCGATCGCCGGCCACCTCGTCTACGAGGGAGGCGGCGGCTACATCGCGGCCAAGCACGCACTCGCCGCCGTCACCGAGACCCTGCGGTTGGAGCTCAACGGCCAGCCGGTTCGGGTCAGCGAAATCGCGCCGGGGATGGTGAAGACCGAGGAGTTCTCGCTTGTGCGCCTGGGCGGCGACCGGGCCAAGGCCGACGCGGTTTACGCGGGCGTCGAGGCACCACTGTCAGCTGAGGACGTCGCCGAGGCCGTGCGCTGGGTGGTCACCCGGCCACCACATGTCGACATCGACCTCATGGTCATCAAGCCGATCGCTCAGGCCGCCCCGCACAAGATCACTCGTGCTTCGGCGCCACCGGAGTCATCCGGTCGATGAGCGCCAATCCGATGGCCGAGGCGATGAAGGCCATGTGGATGATCGTCTGCCACAGCATGACCTCGGTGTGCCCCTCGTCCACGTAGTGCTCGGCCTCGATGAAGGTCTTGAGCAGGTGGACCGACGAGATGCCGATGATCGACATCGCCAGCTTGACCTTGAGCACGTTCGGATTGACGTGACTGAGCCATTCCGGCTCATCCGGGTGACCGCGCATGTTGATACGGGACACGAAGGTCTCGTAGCCGCCGATGATCACCATGATGAGGAGGTTGGCGATCATGACCACGTCCACCAGGCCCAGGACGATGAGCATGATCGCGGTCTCGGCTTCCTTGCCGAACTCGTTGAAATGCGTGACGAGGTGAACCAGTTCCTTCCAGAACAGCACCACGTAGACCGCTTGAGCGATGATCAGACCCAGGTAGAGCGGAGCCTGCAGCCAGCGGCTGATGAAGATCGTTGAGCCGACAGCGTTCTGCAGGCGGCGCTCGGAGGTCGTCGTCACCATGGCGCAAAACCTACCGAGGCTGATCAAGTCTTGAAACGCCGGTAGAGTTGTCCCTTGTGCCTTCCTTGAGAAACGACCTCCGCAACGTCGCGATCGTCGCCCACGTCGACCACGGCAAGACGACGCTCGTCGACGCGATGCTGCAGCAGCAGGGGGCGTACGCGGAGCACCAGGAAGTGACCGAGCGGGTGATGGACTCCGGCGACCTCGAGCGGGAGAAGGGCATCACGATCCTCGCCAAGAACACCGCGGTGCATTACGCCGGACCCGCCGCCGAGGGCAAGCCGATGACGATCAACATCATCGACACCCCCGGGCACGCCGACTTCGGCGGCGAAGTCGAACGCGGACTCTCCATGGTCGATGGGATCGTCCTGCTGGTCGATGCATCGGAGGGGCCGCTTCCGCAGACGCGTTTCGTGCTCCGCAAGGCGCTCAACGCCGACATGCCCGTGATCCTCGTGGTCAACAAGACAGACCGGAGCGACGCTCGGATCTCCGAGGTCGTCGAAGAGACCTACGAACTGTTCATGGACCTGCTCGACGAGTCACACAGCCAGGACGCGTTGAACTTCCCCGTCGTCTTCGCGTCGGGCAAGGCCGGCATCGCCTCACTCGAGCAGCCCGCCGACGGCACCATGCCCGAGGGCAAGGATCTCGAGCCCCTCTTCCGGACCATTCTCGAGACGATCCCGGCGCCGACGTACACCGAGGGCGCGCCACTCCAGGCGCACGTCACCAACCTCGACGCCTCGCCGTTCCTGGGACGGCTGGCGCTGCTGCGCGTGCACGAAGGCACGCTCAAGAAGGGCCAGAACGTGGCCTGGATCCGACGCGACGGCTCGACGAAGACGGTCAAGCTCACCGAGCTCCTCGTCACCGAGGGCCTGGAACGCAAGCCCGGCGAGAGCGCCGGACCGGGCGACATCGTCGCGGTGGCGGGCATCCCCGAGATCACCATCGGCGAGACGTTGTCCGATCCGGAGAACCCGGTGGCACTACCCCTGATCCATGTCGACGAGCCGGCCATCTCGATGACGATCGGAACCAACACGTCGCCGCTCGTGGGTCGCGGGCCGACCAAGAACACGAAGGTCACCGCGCGGCTGGTCAAGGACCGGCTCGACAACGAACTCGTCGGCAATGTCTCGCTGCGGGTCCTGCCGACCGCACGCCCGGATGCCTGGGAAGTGCAGGGGCGCGGCGAGCTCGCCCTTGCGATCCTGGTGGAGCAGATGCGCCGCGAGGGATTCGAACTCACCGTCGGCAAGCCTCAGGTGGTGACGAAGGAAGTCGACGGCAAGCTGCACGAGCCGACGGAGCGCCTGACGATCGACGCACCGGAGGAGTACCTCGGCGCGATCACCCAGCTCCTTGCCCTGCGGAAGGGCCGCATGGAGCAGATGACGAACCACGGCACCGGCTGGGTGCGGATGGAGTTCCTCGTTCCCTCGCGTGGGTTGATCGGATTCCGTACCGAGTTCCTCACGCAGACCCGCGGAACCGGAATCGCCCACCACATCTATGAGGGCTACGAGCCCTGGGCCGGTGACATTCAGTCGCGGTCGAACGGTTCCCTGGTGGCGGACCGCGCGGGAGCAGCCACCGCGTACGCGATGACCAACCTCCAGGAGCGCGGCACGCTGTTCGTCGAGCCCTCCACCGAGGTCTACGAAGGCATGATCGTGGGCGAGAATTCCCGGGCCGACGACATGGACGTGAACATCACCAAGGAGAAGCAGCAGACCAACATCCGGTCGTCCACGTCCGACAACTTCGAGAAGCTCATCCCACCCAAGAAGCTGTCGCTGGAGCAGAGCCTGGAGTTCTGCCGCGAAGATGAGTGCGTCGAGGTCACCCCGGACAACGTGCGCATCCGCAAGGTGATTCTGAGTGCGTCCGAGCGTTCGAAGGCTGCCCGCTCCCGCAAGGCCTGAACCTCGGTACGAACCACTGATGCGGGTAGTGCCTGGCAGCCTTGGCGCGATGGTGCATGCTGTCAGCCATGAATTTCCGCAGTACGACCGCACGTGCGGCTGCGTGCACGGCCGCCGCCCTCATCCTCGCGTCCTGCTCGATCGGAGGCGACGACGCACAGCCGCAGGAGCAAGCCCAGGGCGAGATCAAGTTCAGCGCCGCGACATCGCCGCTGAATGGGCTCAAGCAGAGCTCGGCGCCGGAGAACCCGGTCTACTACGTGAAGATCGAGAACACCAACGGCGGTGAACCGCAGTATGGCGCCCACCAGGCCGACATGATGATCGAAGAGCTCGTGGAGGACGGCGCCACCCGGTTGATCGGGCTGTTCCACTCGGATCTGCCGACGAAGATCGGGCACATCCGATCGGCGCGTACCACCGACATCGCCCTTGCCCAGCCGGTGAACGCGGCAATCATCGCCTCCGGCAGTGCCCAGAAGACCCGCGACGACATCCTTGGCGAGCCGATCCCGTTCTACGTCTGGGACTGGCGCGATGGCGACGGCTGGAGCACCGACCCGGACAAGGCCGCCCCGTATCACGTGTTGCTCGACCTCCAGGCCATGGACAAGGCAGTCAAGCGCACGCCTACCCCCAAGCAGAACTACTTCACCTTCGGCGACGGCCCCGGTGAGGACGACATCACGAAGAAGACGACCAGCGCCTCCGTCAGGTTCTCCTCCAAGACGACGACCCGATGGACCTACAGCGGCGGCACCTGGCAGCGGTCGCCCGAACGCGCTGCGCCGGGCCAGGAGTTCAAGACCGACACGGTCGTCGTGGTCTTCGCCAAGGTCGTCGAGGCCGGCTACAACGACAAGTCCGGCAACCCGGTGCCCGAGACCGTGGTCGAAGGCTCCGGCCGCGCGGTGATCCTGAGCGATGGCGCGGCGACCGAGGCGACGTGGAACAAGGCGCAGGCCGACAGCACGATGACGTTCACTTCCGAGGACGGTGACGCCCTCAGCCTCAAACCCGGCCGGGTCTGGCTCGAAGCCGTGCCGCGCGGCGGTTCAGTGACGTACTGACCGATGAGCAATCCGCCGGACGAGCCCCCAGTCGAAGGATTGGCTGAGGTCCTCGCCCGTCGATTCCTCACCACCGATGCAGCGCGGTCCGACAAGGTCGACGCGTGGCATGCGAAGGGCCGGCGCACAGCCCGCGAGAACATCGCCGACCTCGTCGACGACGGCTCGTTCGTCGAGTACGGCCGGTTCATCACGCCGGCGCAGGAGAGTCGGCGCGCGGCTCTCGATCTCGTGATCGAGGCCCCGGCGGACGGAATCATCGGTGGCACGGCGACCGTGGACGGCCAAGCCTGCGCGGTGCTCTCCTATGACTACCTGGTCATGGCCGGCACCCAGGGCATGCGCGGGCATCGCAAGTCCGACCGGCTGATCGAGATCGCCACCAGGATGGAGTTGCCTGCCGTCTTCTTCACCGAGGGTGGCGGCGGCCGGCCCGGCGATGTCGACCTGCCGCTGGTCTCGGCCCTCGACGTCGGCTCGTTCGCGCTCTGGGGGGCCCTCACGACGCCACGCATCGCCGTCGTGTCCGGGCGATGCTTCGCCGGCAACGCGGTCATCGCCGGGTCGGCGGACCTCCGCATCGCCACCGCCGACGCGAACCTCGGCATGGCCGGGCCGGCGATGATCAGCGGCGGCGGCCTCGGCGACTTCGCCCCAGAGGACATCGGGCCGGTCAAGGACCAGCAAGCCAATGGCGTCCTCGACGTCGTCGTGGACGACGAGGCCGCGGCCGTGGCGACGGTGCGGCGCATCCTCGGCTACCTGCGCCCGCAGCCGTCCGCGACATCGGTCGGCCATCCCGAGCAATCCGACCTGCGCACGTCGCTGCCGGAGAACGATCGCGAGGCCTTCGACGTCCGACCCATCGTCGACACGCTCGCCGATGATGACTCGTTGACGTGGCTGCGACCGACCTGGGCACCCGAGCTCGTCACTGCGCTGGTGCGCATCGGTGGCATCCCGATGGGCATCATGGCCAACCAGTCGACGCACGTCGCCGGCGCCATCACGACCGATGCCTCGCGGAAGGGCGCGGACTTCCTGCACCTGTGCGAGCGGTGGCGGCTGCCGGTCATCTCCCTCGTGGACACCCCGGGATTCATGGTCGGGCCCGACGCCGAGCGGACCGGGCTCGTGCGCGAGGCCTCCCGCATGCTCGATGCCGGCGCTCGACTCAGCACGCCGCTGGTCGGGGTCATCCTCCGCCGCGGGTACGGCCTCGGCGCGCAGGCCATGCTCGGCGGGAGCACCCATCGCCCGCTGCTGACCGTCGCCTGGCCCGGTGCTCACCTGGGCGCCATGGGGCTGGAGGGCGCGGTGCGGCTCGGCATGGCAAAGGAGCTCGCCGGAATGGAGCCGTCCCAGGCCGAAGCCACGGTCGCCGAGATGACGGCTGCCCTGCGCACCCATGCAAAGGCGCTCAACGCCGCGCGCTACTTCGAGATCGACGACGTCGTCGATCCGGCTGAGACCCGCGGCCTGATCGTGGCGACGGTCAGCCGATGCTCACCCGACCGGTGAAGGCCACCCGCCCCGTCTCCTCGCCCCGCAGGAACCTGCGCTCCTCGACGTCGTAGGAGCCGTCCCGACGGATGCGGAGAACCGTCGACGCGCTGGTGCCGTAATCCGGCGACGCGATGAATGCCGACGAGACGAGCCGCTCCAGTTCGATTCCGACGCCGGTATCGGGCAGCAGCTCGTCGGGTGCGACCGCGTCGTCGGCCAGCACCGTGAAGAAGTCCTCGGTGTCCGCCCCCGCGTCGAGTGCATCAGCGAAGCGGCGCTTACCGGTGACGACCTTCGGCCACGGGGTGTCGAGCGCGGCGTTGGAGACCCCGTAGATGCCATCGTCCAAGGGCAGCGCCGCACCTGCCCAGTTGCTGGTCCACCACAGGCTCTCGAGGTCGCTGGCCAGCACGTTGTAGCCGGTGAACTCGTCGCCGGGGAGGTCCCTGCAGTAGTCGGCCGGTGAGTCGTCGCCCGCGCTGAACCGCACCGGGATCTCGCCCCGTGACCGCAGTGCCGCGTCAGGCCGCGTGAAGTCCCGGACGTTGGTGACGGCGGCGAACCGGCCGGTCGCCGAGAGCGTCATCCAGCTCCCGCCCGCGGTCAGGTCCCGGCCCGCCAACACCGGCACGTCACTCCACCAGTGCATCGGCAGCGAGGTCCGCTCGAAGAACTCATCGCGGTTGGACGCGACCACCAGTTGGTAAACCGGGTGGGCGTCCCACGCAGCCAGGATCAGGCACACGCTCGATTATCGCTCGCGACCGGGCGTCCGACCGGAAACGTTCAGTCGGAGCCCGGCGATAGCGTCGCTCCATGAGCTACGACGCCACATTGGCGGCGCGCATCCGAAGCCTGCTTTCCGAACGTGATGACGTGACCGAACGGAAGATGTTCGGCGGCCTGGCGTTCCTGGTCGGCGGCAATCTCGCTGTCGCGGCGAGCGGCCAGGGCGGAATCCTGGTGCGCTGCGACCCGGCGGCGACCGACGATCACATTGTCGACGGCGCCGAGCCGATGATCATGCGCGGCAGGTCGATGAACGGATGGCTCCGGGTCAGCGACGAGGGCGTGGCCGACGAAGTCGGTCTGGCGCACTGGGTGCGGATTGGCGCGGCAACCGCCGCCAGCCTGCCGGCCAAGTAGTGCCGCCCGCCGAATCAGGGTTTCGGTGGGACCGCGAAGGGTTACCTTCGGGGTGAGTTCTTCAGGAGGGATTCACCATGGCGATCCATGAGGAAAACGAAGCAATGGAGCGGCCGGCCACCCCAGAGGAGATGGCGCAGCTCGAGCGCGAGCGGGCCGAGCGCCTGGATCCGGCGAACCGGCCGGCCAATGCCCAGGTCGACAACACGACCCGGGAGTGGGTGCCGGACGCGGAGGACTTCCGCGACAATCTCGAAGGCCACCCGCCGGAGTGGGACAAGGGAGATGGCGCCGGAACCACCGCCAACCCGGAGATCTGGCAGCACATCGAGGACCAGACCGGCAAGCCGAACCAGCACACGCATCACTAGCGGGGTGAGCGCGGGTATCGACGCTAGAGGACGTTGAGCGGGCGGAACTGAACACTGATCCGCGGGCCGACCGGCTTGGCGGTTTTGAGCACCGCATGATCCCACGTGCGCTGGCAGGACCCGCCCATCACCAGCAGATCGCCGTGACCGACCGGAAAGCCGATCGTCAGCCTCGCGGGCTCGGGGTCCGCTCCGCTCCGCGGGCGCAGACTGAGCCGCCGTTCGGCGCCGAGTGAAACGATGGCGACCATCGTGTTCTCACTGCGACCCCGACCAATGCGGTCGCCGTGCCACGCCACGCTGTCGCGGCCGTCGCGGTAGTAGCAGAGACCGGCGGTGACGAAGGGCTCGCCGAGTTCCCCGGCGTAACGCTCGTTGAGTGCGTCGCGAACCGCGACGAGCGTCGGGTCCGGGAGTTCGTCGTTCGTTCCGTACGAACAGACCAACCTCGGTACGTCGACCGTCCGCTCGTACATCTCGCGGCGTTCTGCCCGCCAGGGCACGATATCGCGAAGCCTCAGGAACAGCTCGTCCGCGCCGGCAAGCCAGCCGGGGCCGTAGTCAACCCAGGCGCCGTGTGCCAGTCTGCGTCGCTCCACGACCGCCGCCTCTGGTCGGGGCGGGCCGCTCCCGGCGTCGAGCAGGGACCCCTGGAACCACATGTGGTTCAGCGTACGCTGATTCGAACACCTATTCTAGTACCCGAGTCAAAAGGTCTTGCTGCGGAGTTGCGCGAGATAGACCAGTGCTGCCACGGTGCCGAGCAGGTTCAGCAGGCCGAGCGGGTTCCAGGTGACAACGTGCGCGGCCACCGCCAATCCGAGGATCACCAACCAGCCGTTCTTGGACACCTGGGTTGCGCTGACGAACTGGTGAGGCTTGCGTGCCACGCAGTCGACAAGAGCGAACACCTTGACGCCGAAGAGCACCACGCTGAGGGCGAGGCTCAGCAGGCCTTGGATCTCCATCACACGCGCACACTAGCGCGCGGAAATACTCGATGGGCCCCTCCCATCGGGAGGAGCCCATCGAGTCGGTTGACGTGCGAAGCGTCAGGCCTTCTTGGCCGGAGCCTTCTTGGCAGCGGCCTTCTTGGCCGGGGCCTTCTTGGCAGCGGCCTTCTTGGCCGGGGCCTTCTTGGCCGGAGCCTTCTTGGCAGCCGGGGCGGCCTTGGTGGCCGGAGCCTTCGCCGGAGCCTTCTTGGCCGGAGCCTTCTTGCCAGTCACCTTGGCGACGCGCGCCTTGGCGTCGTCGAGGAGATCCTCGGCACGCTTCTTGGCGTCGGCACGGTAGCCCTTGGCCTTCTTCTGGATCTCCGCGATGTTCTTCTTCGCGTCCTTGCGGAGCGTGTCAGCGAGGTCCTCGGCCTTCTTCTGGACCTTGTCCAGCTTCAGGTCCTTGGCGGACTCGACGAGCTCCTCGGCCTTCTTCACGACATCCTCATACGAAGTCGTGGCCTTGGTCGAGAGATCGTTGGCGAGGTCGCTGGCCTGCGTGCGCAGGTCGTCGACGTTCAGCTTCTTGATCGTGTCGGCGAGGTTCTTGACCTCGTCGCGCAGGGACTTGACCTGCTCGTTGATCTGGTCTGCGATGGTCATGCAATTTCCTCCTGGTCGGCTGCGGTGACCGCGTTATCAAGCTCGTCGTGACGTCCGGTGTCACTGATGAACGAGCGGTAGATGTCGATCAGCGCCGTCCGCTGCCGATCGGTCAGTCGGGAGTCGCGAGCGATGGCGTGTTCCACCGTTCCCTCCTCCGCGTCACTGGCATCGAGGATGCCGGCTTTGACGTACAGCGATTCAACCGAGATCTTCAGCGCCCGAGCGATCTGCTGAAGCACTTCGGCTGATGGACGACGCAGGCCCCGCTCGATCTGACTGAGGTACGGATTGGAAACATCCGATTGCTCGGCCAGCTGTCGCAAGGACATCTGCGCCAGGCTCCGCTGTTCACGCAGGTAGTCGCCAAGCGATTCGACGGTCTTGCCCACGTTGAGCTTTGCCATGGCTCCATCATGCTTGCTCTTGCAAGCACTTGCAACCACTTCGCGATGCGAGATGGGTCACACTCCCCCACGCCCTCTCGCGCGCGGGAGGTGCCCCAAACACAGCCCGTAGGATGAACGACCGTGACCGACTTTCACGCTGTCATTCCCGCCGGTGGCGCCGGCACTCGCCTGTGGCCGCTGTCTCGCGCCCAGCGCCCCAAGTTCCTGCTGGACCTGACCGGGAGTGGCCGGTCGTTGATCCAGCAGACGTGGGACCGGCTGGTCGACATCGTGCCGGCCGACCACATCCACGTCGTGTGCGGACCGGCGCACGCCCCCCTGATTCAGGAACAGTTGCCCGAACTGACGAACGTGTATGCCGAGCCGGCACCGCGCGACAGCATGGCCGCCATCGGCATGGCGGCCGCCATCATCGGGCACCGTGATCCCGACGCCGTCATCGGCTCCTTCGCCGCCGACCACGTCATCAACGACGGGCCTGCCTTCGTCCAGACCGTGCTCGAAGCCAAGCACGTGGCCGACAGTGGTCTGGTCTGCACCCTCGGCATCGCACCACGGGACGCGTCAACAGCGTTCGGCTACATCGAGGCAGCAGCTCCGCTGGACGTCGCGGGCGCACCATCCGCACGGGCGATCGCCCGGTTCGTCGAGAAGCCCGACGAGGTCACCGCCAAGGCCTACGTCGCCAGCGGGTCCTACTTCTGGAACGCCGGCATGTTCATCAGCCGGGCGGACGTCCTGCTCGGCCACCTCGAACGACTGCATCCGGAGCTCCACGCCGGCCTGGCCACCATCGGTCGGGCGTGGGACACCCCCGCGGGCCAGGCGACCCTGGAGTCCACCTGGCCCGGTCTGGCGAAGATCGCCATCGATCACGCCATCGCCGAACCGGTCTCACTGGAGGGCGGCATGGGGGTCGTGCCCGGCGACTTCGGCTGGGACGACATCGGCGACTTTGCTGCCCTGAGCGACCTGGCCCCGCCGTCCGACGACACCATCTGGGTCGACGCCGACGGCCTGGCGATCGCCGATGATGGCACCACGATTGCGGTCATCGGAATCCCCGATGCCGTCGTGGTGCGCACTCGCGACGCGCTTCTGGTCACCACACGTGAACAGGCTCAGCGGGTCAAGGAAGTGCCCGAGGCACTCAAGCAGCGCGGCCGCACCGACCTCGTCTGAGGTCCCCGCGTCCTCAACCGTTGCCGAAGCCGGGGACGTAGGCCTGCGCTGTCGTTCCTGACCCGCTCAGCTCCAACGCGCCGTCGTCGGCCGACGCGAACGCCGCCTGCCCTTGACCGAGCGTCACCTGATCGCCGGATTCGCTGACCACGTCCACCGTGCCGTCGAGGCACAACAGGATGCGATGTCCGGCGCCGGGCAGCCGAGCCTCACTGCCGTGGGTGACCGACAGCGCGAACAAGCCGCCCTGCGGCTCGAACAACTCCGTGGCAGTCCCGATTCGCGTTGGGGCGATGCCCGCGTCACCGCCGTCCGCAGCCTTCAAGCTGGCCAGCACGCCCTCCGCGTTGACCCGTTTGGTCGTGAGGCCCGCACGGAAGACGTTGTCGGAGGACGCCATCACTTCCAGGCAGAGTCCGGACAGGTGGGCATGGATGAGGCCGGGGCCGATGAAGGCCGACCGCCCCGGCTCGAGGGTCACCCTGTTGAGCAGAAGCGCCAGCACGAGCCCGGGGTCCGAGGGATGGATCCGCGCGGCCTCGACCACGGTGAGATAGCCGCGCCGGACATCGGTGCCGGCGTCGAGTTGGTCCGCACAGGCCTCAACGAACTCATCCACCGCCGGCCGGTCGACTCCGGTGGTCAGGACGTACGCGACCATCGCGAGTGTTCCGTCGCCTGCGCGGTCCAGCAGTGACTTCGCGACGGGCACGTCGAGAGCCGACAACAGCTGGACCGCCTCGGTGACGGGTCGCAGCCCCACCAACGTCTCGAAGGGCGTCAACGCGTAGACCATCTCGGGCTTGTGGTGCGGGTCCTTGTAGTCACGGGATGTGTCCGACAACGCGATCCCTGCCGCCTCCTCGGCGGCGAATCCGGAGGCAGCCAGGTCGTTGGCGGGGTGCACCTGGATCGACAGCGGTTGGGCCGGTGCCAGCACCTTCAGCATGAAGGGCAGATCGCCAACCTGATCGGCCAGCGCCCGCGGGCCGGCCGAAGTCTCGACCAGCGACGGGCCCAGCGGGTGGGTCCCGAACCAGAGCTCGGCCACCGGCTCCCCGGCCGCAGGCTCGCCAAGGAACTCCGGGATCGCCGTCGGCGAGCCCCAGTCATAGTTCTGTACCGCCGCGCCAAGTCGAAACATCGTCGCCGACGATACTGAACGTGCCCAAGCACCAGGTGCTGGGTTCAGTAGGCCCCGTCACGCGCAAGAACGGCACGGAGAGTCTGCAGGATGATCTGCAGGTCCCGCAGCATCGACCAGTTCTCGACGTAATCGATGTCGAGCCGGACCGAGTCCTCCCACGACAGGTCGGATCGGCCGCTGACCTGCCACAGCCCGGTGATTCCTTGCTTGATCAGGAGCCGGCGCATGACCGTCTCGTCGTAGGTGTCGACCTCGACCCGCAGTGGCGGACGCGGTCCGACCACGCTCATATCGCCACGGAGGACGTTGTAGAACTGTGGGATCTCGTCGATGCTGAAACGCCGCAAGATCCGACCGACCGGAGTAACGCGTGGGTCGTTGCGCAACTTGAACAGTGGACCGGCGCCGATGTTGTGCTTGACCAGTTCCTCGCGAACCTGGTCGGCGTCGAGGACCATCGTCCGGAACTTGAACATCTCGAACGGGACACCATGCATCCCGATGCGTTCGGACCGATAGAAGATCGGCCCCCGACTCGTCAGTCGGATGGCCAGGGATGCCACGAGCAGGATGGGTGACGCCGCCAACAAGACCAGGAGGGCGAAACAGCGATCGAAGACCGCACGCCGGATGGTTCGCGCGCGTGAGTAGGCCGGGCCCGAAAGATAGATGAGCGGCATGTTTCCGTGCGCTTCAAGGTGCACCCGTGGGCCAGCCACGTCCACCACGTTGGGGGCGACCAACAGGTCGACATCCTGGCCTTCGAGCGCCCAGGCGAGCTCGCGCATGCCGTCATGTCCCAGGTGCTCGGTGTCCGTCACGACGACGGTGTCGACGGACCCGGCGGCCAATGCCGCTTCCAGACCGGTCTCGGTTCCCATCACGGGGACGTCGACGTCACCGACATGGATCCGTTCACGACGGCCGGCAACCCGGTCCGGAACCCAGACACCCACCACCCTCAGGCCATGGACCGGGTCGGCGATGAAGCGTCGCATGATGTCTTGAGCGCTGCGCACCCCGCCGATGACAAGTGCGTTCGCCAGGAATCGTCCATGCGCTCGACCCCGGACAACCCAACTTCGCCACAGGAACCGACTGAGAAAGAGAAGGCCGAGGCCCAAGACGCCGGCCATGCCAACGAAGATCCGCGACGGGCTCGCCCGAATCACCAACGAGACGATCGCGATGCAGGCGAAGACGTTGAAACTCGCCCTCGCAACGGCTTGATACTGGACTGCCCCGGAATCGAGGATCTTCGGGCTTCGCGTTCGCCCGATGGACAGGGCAATCATCCAGATCGCAAAGAGCGCAAAGCTGCCGACCACGAAGGCCGGGTAGCCCGCCCCGAGGACGTCCCCGGGGATCGGCAGCACCGCATAGCGGACGACGTGCGCAATGGTGATCGCTGTGGCCAGAGCCAGTACGTCGGTGGCGAAGACCCAGCGCACCAGGCGGCGTTGCCGTCGCCGATGAGCCGACGTCGATCGGGGGGATCGAGCCGGCGCTATCAGGACATCATTGCGATCATCGAGTCGCACTTCTGCCAAGGAGCCCACAGCCTTCCTCACTCACGTCCCCCCGACGCGGCTTGGCCATTGTTACTCATTTTCGTGGCCAGCGCACAGGAACGGCGCGAGTCCGGAGCTATTGCTGGACGGTGACGGAAAGTCGTTCGGCGATGATCCGGACGGCGGTGGCGATCTGGTCGGCCACCTGCCGATGAACGTCGGGCGGACGGCGAAACGGGTCGGGCAGATCGAGGTCGTCGCCGGCCTCGCTTCGCCGGCGATAAGCCTCTGCGACCATCTCGGCAGGTGAGGACATCCCGATCATGTCCTCGACCAGATCGGCAAACTCGCGCAGCGTGAAGGTCCGCCGCAGTGCGGAGGGATGGCGGCTGAGAACCTCGGAGCGATGCTCGCGCGTGGCGGTCAAGACCAAGTCGGCATCTTCGACCATCTGCCCTTGAAGCGCCCGCGAGGCGAATTCGTCGGCTCGGGCGCCGAAACGTTCGAGTTCGAGCACGACCATGCTGTCCACCGGCGCCTCCGGCCAGCCCTGCACACCCGCAGAGGCCACCTCGAAGACCTCCGGGTCGAGTCGCTGCCGCATCAGGATCTCGACCATGGGCGAGCGACAGATGTTCGCTGTGCACACGGCGAGAATGCGAAACCGGTTCATGCGCGGTGCCCAAGAGACGGGCGAACGTGCAGCCCGATCTCCGGATCAACGATCAACTCCTGCGATGCGGCGATGTCGTCGACCACGAGGGCTGCGTCAGGATCGGAGTTGCGCTTGACCAGGGCGAGCGCAATCGGGCCCAGCTGGTGGTGACGGGCGGAGGTCCCGACGAAGCCGACGGAAGCTCCCTCCTGCCCACCGACGAGGCTGACCGGCGACCCCTCGGCCGGCAGCCGGTCGGCCGAACCGTCGAGGTGCAGGAGCACCAGGCGACGCGGCGGCCGGCCCAGATTGTGGACCCGTGCGACGGTTTCCTGCCCGCGGTAGCACCCCTTGTCGAGGTCCACGGCACGGCCGAGAAGGCCGATCTCGTTCGGGATGGTGCGGTGGTCGGTGTCCCGGCCGATGCGGGGGATGCCGGCCGCGATGCGCAGCGCCTCCCAGGCCCACAGGCCCGACGGTTCGCCGCGCCGCGCCGGCTGGTCTGACAGTTCGGACCGGGGGATGACGGCGGTGGCAAGCCCGGGAAGTCCGACCACGGCCAGGTCGGACCGTTGGGCGACGTCGACACGCGACATGAACCGCATGCGCTCGAGGAACTCGGCCAGCCCCGCCCCCGCGCGCGGCTCGGTGTGCAGGAGGACCGTCTCGCCGTCGTCGACGGCGGAGAATGCGAACTCCACGTGACCTTGGGGCGACAGGATGAGCGCCTCCGTGGGCTGCCCCGGATCGAGCGACTCGAAGTCCTGTGATGTCAGCGCGTGCAGCCAGGTCAGCCGGTCCGGCCCGGAGACGGCGACGACGTCACGATTCGACAGGTCGACGAATCCACTCCCTGCCTCCAGGCGCCGTTGCTCGTGGGCCCAGGCACCGTAATGTGCGGCCACGCCGTTGTCCGGTGCGTCAGCCTCGACCGCCCCGGCGAGGGCCAGCAGCTCAGACACGGGCGAGCCTGCCCCAGGTATGGGATTGCATCGGCTGATCCATGGCGGCCATGTCATAGGCGTACATCAGGTGGCCGTCGACCAGTCCGTACATACGTTGGCCGGCCGTGTACTCCTTTGCCGTGGACGTGCGCGCCACGACGTCGGTGACCAGCGTGATCCGTGGTCCGTCGACCGCGCCGTACCAAACCTCGGCGTACCCGGTCTGGTGGGCCAGCACGAGCTCGAGCGGGTAACCATCCGAGTCCGGCTCGCCACCGAGCCGCAGGAAGCCTGTCTCCAGCTCTCCCGGGCCGACGCGCTCACCGCTGTCGTCGGTCAGCCACGTCCGGCTGAAGTAGTGCAGGAACGAGCGACCGTCGTGGGCGAAGACCGCCTCCTGCTCGAACGCATACGGTTCGACCGTCGGGTACTCCCCCTTGCCGTTGCCGTGCCAGGTTCCCAACAGCCACGACACCGGCACCAGGTCCGGGTGCAGGTCGGTGGGAATCTCGAAGGCCATACTCAGATCCTATGCGGGTCGTTCTACAGCGGGTGTCCAGCGCAGCGGTGCAGGTGGGCGGTGAGACAGCCGGCGCGATCGAGACCGGACTGGTCGTCTTGCTGGGCGTCACCCACGGCGACACCGTCGACGACGCCCGCGCCCTGGCCGAGCAGGTCCACCACCTCCGGATCCTGCGCGACGAGCAATCGTTGGCCGGTTCCGGCGCCTCCGCCCTCGTCATCAGCCAGTTCACGCTCTACGCCGATACCCGGAAAGGGCGGCGCCCGAGCTGGAGCGCCGCCGCCCCCGCCGAGGTCGCCGAGCCGCTCTACGACGCCTTCTGTTCACACCTGCGTCACCTCGGTGTTCCGGTCGCGACCGGCCGGTTCGGCGCCGACATGGCCGTCGCGCTCGTCAACGATGGGCCGGTCACGCTGATTCTTGATTCCTGAATCGTTTGGCCGACCGTCTCGCTCACGGCACAATAGGCGGGTTGTCTGTCCCCCGCCCCGACGCGGCCCATCTGATCGAAGGCATTCATGGCTTACCGGAGAGGACGGTCCGCGCCTGGCCGTCGCCGGCGCCACGTCCCGTTCGTCGAGCGGTACCGGCTCCTCCTGCGGACCGCGATTGTCGTCGCCATCTCCCTGGCCGTCGCGGGGACCGGTTACGCCGCACTGCTGAACTCGAAGTTCGGCGACATCGCCCGGTTCACGACCGACGAGATCCAGGACCGACCCGACCCGGACAAGGGCCGGGCCCTCAACGTCCTGGTCTTGGGCGTCGACCGGGGCAAGAAGATCCCCGGGCGCAAGAAGACCCGGTTGTCCGAGGACGTCCGGGCCGAGGAGTGGCCGAGTGGTCGGTACCGCAGCGACACGATCATGATGGTTCACATCGCCGCGGACCGGCGCAACGTGTACCTGGTGTCGATCCCCCGCGACACCTACACGGTCATTCACGACAACACCGGGCGCGCGCAGCAGCGGTCCAAGATCAACGACGCCTTCGCCGAGTACGGCCCCAACGGGACCATCGCGACCGTCGAGCAACTGACCGACGTGCGGATGAAACATCTTGCGCTCATCAACTTCAACGGCTTCAAGGACATCACGCGCGCAGTCGGCGGCGTGGAGGTCTACATCCCGCGCGCCTTCTACGACCCGAGCCAGAAGGTGTACTGGAAGGCCGGGAAACAGAACCTCGAAGGCGATCTCGCCTTGAAGTACGTGCGCACCCGTTATGGACTCGCCCGCAGCGACTTCGACCGCATCGCCCGCCAGCAGAACTTCATGCGGGCGCTCATGAAGAAGCTGCTCGACAAGGGCACCACCCGCAACCCGGTCCGCCTGACGCGCACCCTCGGAGCCCTGACCGAGAACATCGTCGTCGACGAGGAGTGGGATCCAGCCGACATGCGCGCGCTCGCACTGTCACTGCGCAACACGACGACCGACGACGTCACCTTCCTGACCGCGCCCGTCGCCCGGACCGAGACGATTGACGGCGTGGGCAGTGTGGTCCTCCTGGACGAAGCGAAGACCACCGAGCTGTTCACGGCAATGGCCGAAGACGACATGGACGACTACGTCGACGACCACCCCGACGACGTCCTCAAGTCGGACCGCGAGATCAGCTAGTTGCAGGCGCTGGGACCGAGGACGTTCTCGTCATCGGAATGTGCGCTCGGCGTCGCCTTGAGCAACGGCGCTCCCGGCATCGATCGACCCGAACGGACCTTGCTCACGATGACCGTGCTCTCGCCCGGACTCAAGAGATTCGTGAATCGGGCAATGCGCCGTCCCTTGTAGAGTTCCGCGCCCACTGGGGCCGGCTTGCCGTCGATCTCGATCGAGCGGATCTCTCCGCCCGGAGGCGCCACGATGCGCACGCTCAGGCCGATGATCCCGATCGGCACGCGCTTGCCGAAGCCGACAATGGAGACCGGGAGCGGCGTGCTCTGCTGAACCTCGGACCTGAGTGTGGTCGTCAGGACGAGATCCTGGACGTCACCCGAATAACACCTCGTCGCCTCAACTCGCGTCTCCGGACGCAAGTACCAATCCAGCTTTGCCTGTGACGTGTCCGTCAGGTACACGCCCACCTGCGGCCGGTCCAGCTGGCCCCTGTCGGTCATGGCTCCGGAGATGCCCGTCGACTGAATCCGCGCTCGTTCGGACGCGTGCGCGGACCACAGCATGATGCGATCTTCACGTACACCTCTCACCAACGCCCGAACAGCGCCGACCGAGTCACCGCGACCTCCGGTCAGGGCGTTGAACGTCCGGCGGGCTGCCCGTTCGAACGCAGCGTCCTGGGCCTCTGCCTGATCGGGCAGGACCGGGTACCGCATGTAGATCCCGTTCAAGAGCGTCTGTGCGGCGTTCGCCTGGTTGATGACCATGCCATCGCCGATATCGACCTGACCGACCGCGCCCAGGATGTAGCCGAGCGCGACGGGGTCGATTGCGACCACCCCGTCGAACTTCGTCTCCCAGTGCGCACCGGCCATCCGCGATGCCAAGAAAGCTGCGCGTGGGAAGTCGGGAATGATCGCGACGTCGCGCAGATCCTTGCCGACGTTGCGGCTGAAACCCGCACGGACCTCCGGCTTGACGTTCAGCTTCGCCAGGCGCCGAATCTGGGCGTTGCCCTGCTCCAGCATCCGCACCTTGCCGCGACGAGCCTCAAGTATGGCGAAGGAGCCCGGCATGCCGCCCAGGGATCGCACCTCGGCGTTGTTCAACACCATCAGGAGGTACCGGCGCGCGGGCCCGGTCCCGCCGAGCATGGTGGGCAGCAAGCGACCAGCGTCGTGAGCCGCGGCAGCCGCAGTCGCCGCCTCGTGAGTTCGCTGCGTGAACTCACTGGCCGGGGCCTGCAGTGGTGCCAGCAGGCGTTCGGGCCGGATGCGGCTGACCTCTTCATCTGCGTCGGCCAACACCCGGTCGGTGGCCGCCAGAACGGGCAGAGCCTTGGCGACGGCCTTGAGGTCGACGCGGCCACCTTTCGGTCGGAACGTATCGGCCCGGACTTCGTCAGCGACCTCCACGATTCCCGGCAAGGCGTCGTCAGCGATGGCGTCGGTCTGCGCAGCGATCGTGCTCACTGCGTCGACGTTGCGCCCAAGAACCGGCACCCGAGCACCCAGCCACCACAGCAGACCGTCTGTCCGGTGGTGCGCGCGCGTGGTTGCCTTGTCGAAGTCCCGCAGCAGCGCCCTTGCTCGCGGGACGTCACCTGAGGACACGGCGTCGGCCAAGCCGCCTGCCATCCCCTTGGCATCGTTGAGCGCGCGCACAGCCGTCACGGCCTGCCAGCCGAACAGCAGCATCGCGAGCACGACGATGACGGCCGCGCTGCGAATCAGCAGGGCGCGCGGGTCCTCCCGAGACAGGTCACGGAGACTCGCGACCCAAGACACCGCCAAGGAGGCGAGGCTCAGGCTTCTGCGTCGCGGTTGCGCGAGGTCACGATGACCGTCGCACCGCCGGCAACCAAGGCCAAGCCGATGAACAGCCACAGCATGCGCTCGCCACCGGTATTCGGCAGTCCGCCGTTGTCATCGGAGTCGTCCGAATCATCGGAGTCGTCCGAATCATCGGAGTCGTCGTCCGAAGGCAGCAAGTTGACCTGCCCCGTCGCCGATGCGGTGGTGAGGGCGGCCACGAGGGATGCGCTGAGATGGCCGACTCCGCCGAGGGTGGTCGGAACCAGTTCGTCGTCGAACGTGCAGGTCGCCGTGGCGCTGCCTGGCTTGAACTCATCGACCTCGTCGGTGTCAAAAGTCCTCTTGAAGACCGAACCGCTTCCGGTCGCGCCCGAGGAGTTCACGAACTGTGCACTCTCACCGGAGAACGACAGCTTCCAGGACGGGCAGTTGAAGAGATCCCCACCACCAGTCCGGGCTTCAGCCTGGACGACGATCTTGCGGCCGCCGACCTGCGTGATGTCGCTGATCTCGACACAGACGTCGTCCTGGTAGCCCTCCGAGCAAGCTGCATAGGCAGGGGAGGGGACGGCCACTGCTGACAGCCCGATGGCGAACAAACCAGCGAGGAGCGTGCGTGCCGTTTTCTTCATGCTCGGGACCCCCGAAAATCCTGCTCATTGACAATTTCCATCGCTTGGAGACAGCGATGGCCCTCTGAGGATACACACATCCACGCGCGAACGTCTCAAGATTCACGCAGGTCATCGTGTGACCCATCACACGGCACGTCGCACGGCGTCGTCAGGCTACGCATCTGCCGGAAGAAAGCCGTGGGCGATCAGGAACGACCAGACGTCACCCAACGCATCGGTGACTGACAGCTTGGAGGTGTCAATGACGAGGTCGGCGTCGTCAGGCGCCTCGTAGGGCGAGGAGATGCCGGTGAACTCGGCGACCTCGCCGCGGCGAGCCCGCAGGTACAGGCCCTTGCGGTCCCGCGCCTCGCAGACCTCCAACGGCGTCGCCACGTGGATGAGGGCGAAATCCGCGCCGACTTCGGCGGCCATGGCCCGAGCCGCCTTGCGGGTTCGGTCGAATGGCGCGATCGGGGCACAGACCGCCATGCCACCGTGGCGCGCGACCTCGGCGGCGATCCAGGCGATGCGCTCGATGTTCAGCTCGCGGTCCTCGCGGCTGAAGGTGAGGCCCCGCGAGACATTGCGCCGCACGCGGTCGCCGTCCAGCAAGGTGACCGTGCGGCCGCCGGTTTCGATGAGCCGGTTGCACAGTGCCTGCGCCAGCGTCGACTTGCCGCTACCGGACAGCCCGGTGAAGAACACGACGACGCCCCGATCGAGTCCGGTCGGGCGGTCGCTCTCGACCACCCGCGCGATGGTGCCACCGACCGTCCCGCGACCGGTTGGCCACCACACGTCCGGGCCGGGTGCGTAGGCGTCGACGACCTGCTTGCGGAATGTGTCATCGCTGCGGACGTTCGGACGCGAAGCCAGCGGCACGGCGAAGACGGTGGCGTCGTCGAACTGCTCGGCTGCGGCCAGCGTCGCTCGAATGAGCCCCGGCGCCGACATGTCCTTGGGCGTCTCGACACCGGCGAGAACCAGAAACAGCACGGGCCGGTGCAGTGCCCTGATCGAGGTGAGGTCGTCGTCGGTGAGCGGACTGTCGACGGGCACAGTCACCGTTTCGTCGGGCAGACCGGTACGCGACGCCGAGGGAGAGACGTAAAGCCTGCTGAAGGCACGGCGCGAGTTGCCGCGCAGAGGCCGAACCGGACCTATGACACCCACATGGCCTTCGCAGGTTGGGCAGGTGCCCTCGACCGAGACGATCGCGAGCGGCACCCCCTCTGCGTCGGTGATCTCAAGGCCTTTGGCCTGTTGTGCACTCGCAGCCACGTCGGGCGGCAAGCAGAGCCGAGTCGGACCGTCGGCACCTTCGAATCGTCCCGGCGAGCCGAACAGCCCCATCCGCAGGAGTTCGACGTCATCCAGTTCGCGGGCCGTCGGGGTGAATTGCGGTCGGGATCGCGCGGCCTCGCGGCCGTGACGCTCGGGTCCGAGTCCGCCCACGCGGTGACTGTAGCAGCGGATCGAATGCGCCAATTGGTCCCAGCAGGCGGTGGATGGGATGCTAGGACGATGCAAACGCACGCGGATTATCGGCTCAGCCAGCTCGATGAGCTGGAATCGGAGTCGATCCACATTTTCCGCGAGGTGGCTGCCGAGTTCGAACGTCCCGTCCTGATGTTTTCGGGTGGCAAAGACTCCATTGTCATGATGCGGCTGGCCGAGAAGGCGTTCTATCCGGCCAAGCTTCCGTTCCCGGTCCTGCAGGTCGATACCGGCTACGACTTCCCCGAGGTCCTGGCCACCCGCGACGAGTGGGTCGATCGGCTCGGCGTGCGGCTGATCATCGCGTCCGTCGAGCAGGCCATCGCCGACCGCATCGTCGTCGACGACGGCAAGACCTCGCGCAACCGGCTGCAGATCGGCACCCTGCTCCATGCCATCGAGGACCACGGCTTCACCGCCGCGTTCGGTGGCGGCCGGCGCGACGAGGAGAAGGCTCGCGCCAAGGAGCGCATCTACTCGCACCGCGACGAGTTCGGCCAATGGGATCCCAAGAACCAGCGGCCGGAACTGTGGAACCTGTACAACTCCCGCCTGCATTCGGGCGAGCACATGCGGATCTTCCCGCTGTCGAACTGGACCGAGCTCGACATCTGGGACTACATCGGACGCGAGGGCATCTCGATCCCGTCAATCTACTTCTCCCACCGGCGCCGGGTGTTCGAGCGCGACGGCATGCTCCTCAGCGAGAGCGAGCACAACCCCCTACGCGACGGCGAAACGGTCACCGAGCGCACCGTCCGGTTCCGCACGGTTGGCGACCTGACGCTGACCGGATGCGTCGAGAGCACCGCCTCAACCGTCCAGGAGATCGTCGACGAGATCTCGGTCGCCCGGCTCACCGAGCGTGGCGCCACCCGCGGCGACGACCGGTTCTCGGAGGCCGCGATGGAAGACCGCAAGAAGGAGGGCTACTTCTAACCATGGACCTCCTGCGTTTCGCCACGGCCGGCTCGGTCGACGACGGCAAGTCCACCCTGATCGGACGACTGCTCTACGACTCGAAGGCGATCTTCGAGGACCAACTGGAGTCCGTCGAGGCCACCAGCCAGCAGCGCGGCTACGACTACACCGACCTCGCCCTGCTCACCGACGGCCTGCGGTCCGAGCGTGAACAGGGCATCACCATCGATGTCGCCTACCGCTACTTCGCCACACCGCGGCGCAAGTTCATCATTGCGGACACGCCCGGGCACACCCAGTACACGCGCAACATGGTCACCGGAGCCTCCACGGCCAATCTCGGCCTGGTCCTCGTGGACGCGCGCCAAGGACTCAGCGAGCAGTCACGACGCCACGCCGTCATCTTGTCGCTTCTGCGGGTACCGCACATGGTGCTCGCCATCAACAAGATGGATCTCGTCGACTGGGACCAGGGCGTCTATGACCAGATTCGCGAGGAGTTCACCGCGTTCGCCTCGAAACTGTCGATTCCCGATCTCGAGATCATCCCGATCTCGGCGCTGAAGGGCGACAACGTCGTCACCCGGTCCGAGAACATGCCGTGGTACCAGGGCGCCTCATTGATGCACCACCTGGAAAACGTCAACATCGCCTCCGACCGCGACTTGATCGGCACCCGGTTCCCGGTGCAGTACGTGATCCGTCCCAAGTCAGACGACTTCCACGACTACCGCGGGTACGCCGGCCGCATCGCGGGAGGCACGCTGAAGCCGGGCGATGAGGTTGTCGTGCTGCCCAGCGGCATGCCCACCCGGATCGAGTCGATCGAGTTCTTCGGGCAGGCGGTCGAGGAGGCCTTCAACCCGATGTCGGTCACGGTCCGCCTCGAGGACGACATTGACGTCTCCCGCGGCGACATGATCTGCCGTCCGCACAATGCACCCACGCCGACCCAGGACATCGATGCGATGGTCTGCTGGATGACCAACGAACCGCTGCGTCCTCGCCAGAAGCTGGCCATCAAGCACACCACGCGCTCGGCCCGCGCGATGGTCCAGGAGGTCCGCTACCGGCTCGACGTCAACACCCTGCACCGGGATCAGGATGCAATGGAGCTCGGCCTCAACGAGATCGGCCGGATTCATCTGCGCACGACGGTCCCGCTCATGACCGACCCGTACCGCAAGAACCACTCGACCGGGTCGTTCATCCTGATCGACGAGGCCACCGGCGCCACCGTCGGCGCCGGCATGATCACCGGCTGACGCTCAATCCTGATCCGCCTGATCGGCGGCACGATTCACTCCGCAACGACTCCGCCCGCCACCCCATCGGGGCAGCGGGCGGAGCGATGTCCTGAATCGTCAGGCTTGGGCAGACACCGGCTCCAACTCGATGGCGATGTCGACCACGTTGCCGACAGCAGCTTCGACCACCCGGTCGACGGCGTCAGCCTTCGGCGACAGCACCCGCAGAGTCCAGGAGCCGGGCCCGGCGAAGAACCGGAACTGGCCCGTGGCCGAAACCGGCACCTCGGCCGTGAACTCGCCGGTGCGATCAAGCAGCCGGACGTACGCCGTGCTCACCGGTTCGCCGCCACGCGTCACGACGCCCTGGACGATTGCTTCAGCGGCGACGTTGACGCCTTCCAGGCTGGGTCCACCAGCGACCGCGCCGCACATCAGGCGACACCCGGCTCGTCGCCCAGGGCCACCGGCACGGCGCGCAAGGAGCCGTACTCGGTCCACGAGCCGTCGTAGTTCTTGACGCCCGGCTGGCCGAGGATCTCCTGCAGCACGAACCACGTGTGTGAGCTGCGCTCGCCGATGCGGCAGTAGGCGATGGTCTCCTTGCCGAAGTCGAAGCCCGCCTCGCCGTAGAGCTCCTTCAGCTCGTCGTCGCTGCGGAACGTGCCATCGTCGTTGGCCGTCTTGCTCCACGGCACGTTGAGCGCGGTGGGCACGTGGCCGGGGATCTGCGACTGCTCCTGCGGGA
>DATEDT010000012.1:0-7402 GCA_035281505.1 Aeromicrobium sp.
TGCACTGGCATCGTCGCCGCCGCGCAAGGCCACCGGAGTCGGGATCACCGCGCGCACGATTCTCGTCGGCGGTTGGGGCGTGGTGCCGATCGCCGGTCTCATGATCATTGCGATCTTCAACCTGGGCGGCGCGGCCATGACGGCCAGCGAACTCGCTCGCGCCATCTTGTTCCTCGGTGGACTCTCGATGATCGTCGGCCTGATCCTGACGTGGATCAACACTCGCGCCCTGGTGGCTCCGATCCGCACGGTCACCAATGCGATGCGCGCCGTGCAGCGCGGCGATCTCGAGCACGAGGTGATCGTCTTCGACGGCACCGAGCTCGGCCTGCTGCAGGCCGGCTTCAACCGCATGGTGCACGACGTCCGCGAGCGCCAGCGCATCCGCGACCTCTTCGGGCGGCACGTCGGGGAGGACGTGGCGAAGGCCGCCCTGGAGAACAAGATCGAGCTGGGCGGAGAGGTCCGTGACGTCGCGGTGCTGTTCATCGACCTCGTGGGGTCGACGAACATGGCCGCCGAGAGACCACCGACCGAAGTCGTGGACCTGCTCAACCGATTCTTCGACGTCGTCGTGGCGGAGGTGCACGCGCATGGCGGGTTCGTCAACAAGTTCGAGGGCGATGCGGCCCTGGCGATCTTCGGCGCGCCCGAGGACCTGCCCGACGCCGCCGGTCGGGCGCTGGCGGCGGCGCGCGTCATGGCAGTGCGGCTGACCTCCGAGGTGCCTGAGGTGCTGGCCGGCATCGGCGTTTCCGCCGGTCCGGTCGTGGCCGGCCACGTCGGCGCCGCCGACCGGTTCGAGTACACCGTCATCGGCGACCCGGTGAACGAGGCCGCTCGCCTCACCGAGGAAGCCAAGAAGGTGAGCGGACGAGTCGTCGCGGCCATGCGGGCCGTCGACGCGGCGTCACCTGAGGAGGCCGCGCAGTGGAAGCCTCTGCACGAGGTACACCTGCGCGGCCGGCTGGAGCCAACCCTCCTGGCCGTCCCCCGTTGAACTGACCCGCGCCCGCAGGCTCCACAAGCGATCCGGCTTCGCCGGTCGCGGACGCAAGCGGTAGATCGCTTGGGCTGTGGGCGGTCGCTCGCGGCGACTGCCCACAATTCAGTGCCGGGCGGTGAGGACGATGGGGTCGTCCATCGTCACGGCAATGGTGTGCTCGGAATGGGCGCCCCGCGAGCCGTCAGCGCTGCGAATCGTCCAGCCGTCCGGGTCCATCCGGATCTCGTCGGTGGAAGCCAACAGCCACGGCTCGATCGCGATGACAAGTCCAGGACGCAGCGGCAGTCCGCGGCCAGCGCGGCCGTCGTTCGGCACATGCGGATCGCCGTGCATCGTCCGGCCCACGCCATGACCGCCGAACTGGGTGTTCACCGAATAGCCGGCCTCGCGGGCCACCGCACCGATGGCGGCCGAGATGTCGCCGATTCGCTTGCCGGGCCGTGCCACCGCGATCGCGGCTTCGAGCGCGCGCTCGGTCGTCTCGATGAGACGCAGATCCTCCTCGCGAGGAGTGCCCACGACCATGCTGAACGCTGCGTCCGCGACCCACCCGTCGACCGACACGGCGAAGTCGAAGTTGACCAGGTCGCCGTCCTGAAGGTCGTAGTCGAACGGCAAACCATGCAGCACCGCGTCATTCACCGACGTGCACAGGACCTTGCCGAACGGCATCGCACCGAAGGACGGGTGGTAGTCGATGTAGCAGGACTCGGCGCCGCGCTCCTTGATCATTTCGTGCGCGAGCGCGTCGAGCTCGAGCAGGTTGACGCCCACGTCGGCGGTGTCCCGGAGCGCGGCCAAGACTGACGCGACGAATCGGCCGGCCGGCCGCATCTCGTCGATCTGCTTGGGCGTCCGCAACTCGATGGCCATGCCGCAAGACTAGTCAGACGGGTGAGCCCGTGGGCGCGTCGGATCCTCGGTGGGGTGGGGCGATGCGGCATCGTTCCCCTCATGAATGTGCGACATCTTGCCGGGTCCCTGGCCGCCCTGCTGCTCATCGCCGGTTGCGGCGGTGGCGACACCGGGGGAGAAGCCGAGCCGACACCGTTCGACACGAGCGTGTCCCCGCTCACCGGGCTGAAGCAGGATCGGCCGCCGAACAATCCGGTTTACCTGGTCAAGATCGAGAACACCGGCGGCGGGGAGCCGCAGTACGGCCTCCACGAGGCCGACCTGGTCGTGGAGGAGTTCGTCGAGTTCGACGTCACGCGGCTGGCCGCGTTCTTCTACTCCAAGCTGCCCACCAAGGTCGGACACGTGCGTTCCGTCCGCACCACCGACGTCGGCCTGGCCAAGCCGGTCGACGCCACCGTGGTCGCCTCCGGCGGTGACGACGAACCGATCGAAGCCGTCGAGGACGCCGACATTCCGCTCTACACCTACGACCGGAACGACCCCGGCTGGAGCAAGGACCCCAACAAGGTCGCGCCGTACCACGTGCTGTGGAATCTCCAGACGCTGAACGAGACGGTGAAGAAGACGACGCCGACGCGGTCGTACTTCGAGTTCGGCGACGGCCCGAGCGCCGGCGACGTGACCAAGAAGGTGACCAGCGCCAAGGTCGCCTTCGCGCCGGCGACGATCACCAGCTGGCAGTACAACGGAGCCACGTGGGAGCGCAACCCGGAGCGTTCCGCGCCCGGCGAGAACTTCAAGGCCGACACCGTGGTCGTGGTCCTCGGCCGCGTCAAGGACGCCGGCTACGGCGCGCAGGGCGGTGCGTTCGTCCCGGAGATCGTGCTCGACGGCTCCGGGCCTGCCGTCATCTTCAGCGGTGGCACGGCCACCGCGGCGACCTGGCACAAGACGGGCAAGGACGGCACCATGTCATTCACGTCCAGGAAGACCGGCAAGGAGATCGGACTCAAGCCGGGGCGCGTGTACCTTCATGCCGCTCCGCGCAACGCCAAGGTCACCTACTGACGATCGAGCCGAACGGAATGGCCGCTCGTGAGCATTCCTGAGGCGAGTGAAGTCAGTTGACGAGTGCGCAGCACGAGGATCACTGGCCCAGGAACTCGCGTGCGAGTTGCTCTGGTGCCACGGCGAGCCACCCGTCCGTGACCAGCTCGCGTAGCTGGTCCTCGGTCGCGATCGGAAGCTCAACCAGGTACGCCGGATAGTGCCTGAGGTGCTCGATGTCGAACGCGCCCGCCGGGTTCGACGCGAGGACAGCTGCCTTGTCGTGCAGGTCCTCGGTCCGGATGGCGATGATCGGGTCGTCCGGTATCCGGCCGGCGCCGAATCGCTTGATGTCGGCTTTCGAGAAGGCGCGTTCCCAGACGAAGGGCTTGCCGGCGACCTGCCAGGTCCGGTTGCCCCAGCGTGTCCCCTCAGTCACACCGGGGAAGGACGCAGCCAGGCGCGCGATCCACTCGATGTCCACGGCGTCTCGCGACTACTCCGCCATGACGTAGACGACTTCGGCGATCAGCGCCGGCTTCTCCGCGCCCTCCAGCTCGACGACGAACGAGAGGGTGACCTGGGTCCCGATGGCGATGTCGGCCGTGTCGACCAGCGTCGCGGTGGCCCGCACCCGAGAGCCAACCGGGACCGGAGTGATGAAGCGCAGCTTGTTCGCGCCGTAGTTGAGGCCCATCTTGAGACTCTTGATCTCGTACAGCGAGTCGATGAAGGCCGGCAGCAGCGACAGCGTCAGGTAGCCGTGGGCGATGGCCGTGCCGAATGGACCCGCCTTGGCCCGCTCGGGGTCGGTGTGGATCCACTGGTGATCACCGGTCGCATCGGCGAACCCGTTGATCTGCTCCTGGGTGATGGTGACCCAATCGCTCGGACCGAGCGGTTCACCTTTGGCTGCCTTGAACTCATCGAGGGTCTCAAACACGCGCATGTCCGGAGGCTATCGCGCAGCGATGGCCGTAGGGGGTTGAGGTGGCGGCCCTAGCCGCCCTCGAAACCCTGGTGACGTGATTTCGAGGGCCACCCTGCTGGTGGCCACCTCAATCACCGGCCGGTCAGCAGCACGGCGGCAACGGGCGCAACGAGCCCGAGCGCCAGACCACTGATGACCACGCCGCGGTCGAGCCGAGTCCAAACCGCCGGTTCGACCCACGTCCGGTCGTGCGCGGACGCGAAGCCGCGGGCGTCCATGGCGATCGCCGTCTGGGACGCGCCGCGCAGCGCGTGCACGAGCATCGCGAAAGCCATCGAGGCCGCGTGACGGATCCACGACAGCGGGTTCGCCGTCGGGCCGACGCCACGCACGCGGCGCGCGCGTTCGAGCTGCGTCCACGCGTGTCCGTAGTCGGCGAATCGTTGAAGTGCTGCCGAGAAGGCGGCGACGAATCGCGCCGGCAGCCGCAGCGTCTGTGCCATGAAATCTCCCAGTCGCGCAGGGTCCACGTAGCCGATGGCCACAGACCCCGGCCACGCCAGGACGAGGATTCGCAGGGCGGCCGTGGTCGCCTCAACCTCGTCGTGGCCGCCGAGCCGCCAAGTGGAGTAGAAGATCGTCGCCGCCGCCATGCCCGTGAATGCCAGACACAGCAGCGGGTACCGCCAGCCGGGCGCTAACAGCAACACCGCTGCCGCGTAGGCGGCAAGGGCGATGGCGCCGACCCGGACGTCATGGATCCAGTACGAGCCGACGAGCGCGAACAGTCCGACGGTCAGTTGCGCCAGCGGGTTCGCGGCGACGACCCAGTTCCTCATGCGGTCACCCCCAAAAGCAGGTGCACAATGGCGTCAGCCGGCAGCGCCTCGTCGTGGGTGGCCGCGACGACGGCCGCACCGGCGGCGGCTGCGCTGGTCAACCAGCCGACGACGGCCGCCCAGGAGTCGGGATCCTGTCCGACCGTCGGTTCGTCGAGCAGGATCACGCCCGGCCGATGCGCAAGGCCGGCCAGGATGGCGAGCCGCCGCTTTTCGCCGCCGGACAGCCGGAACGGATGGACGTTGGCGAGCCGGGTCAGTCCGAAGGCGTCGAGTCCGGCATCGACGTCGAGGTGGCGCCCGAGCCGGCGGGCCGTGAGCTCGACCTCGTCGCGCACGGTATGCGCCAGGAACATGTGCTCCGGGTTCTGCGGAACCCACCCGACCTGCGAGGCAAGGTCGCGCGAACTCATCCGGGAGCGGTCCGGCGTGATGCGTCCGCTCTCCACCCGCTGCAGGCCACCCAACGCAGCGAGTGCCGTCGACTTGCCCGAGCCCGACGGCCCCACAAGTGCCGACAGGTGCCCCGGATCGAAGCGTCCGTCGAAGCGACGCAGCGCCGGTGTTCGATGGACGCCGCGGAGCGTTCGGGTCACCAACGTGACCTCAACCTCCTCGGCGATCAGTGGCAGCGGCGAGGCATCGGGCGCAACGAGCGCGCTCAGCACCTCGCGCGGTTGCGGCGTGGGCACGCCCGGCATCCACACCCCGCGCGGCGCCGGCCCGGCCAGGAAGTCGGCCACCGACGTGTCCGACTCGATGGCCCCGCCCCGGCCGATGACCACGACCCGGTCGACATGGTCCAGCCACGGGTCGAACCGGTGCTCAACGACGATCATCGTCCGGTCCTCGGCCGCGGCCAGGATCGCGTCCCGCGCCACCGACGCCGACGCGGGGTCGAGCATCGAGGTGGGCTCGTCCAGCAACAGGACATCCGGCCGCACGGCCAGGACGCCGGCCAGGACCAGCCGCTGCAACTCCCCGCCGGAGAGCGCCGACACCAGATGACGGCGCCCGTAGGGCAGGTTCACCGTCGCCAGCGCCTCATCGACGGCAGGCCAGATGTCCTCCCGACGCCGAGCCTCGTTCTCCAGCCCGAAGGCGACGTCCCGGCCGGTGTGCTCGGCCACGACGGCATCGGCCGGATTCTGCAGGACCAAGCCGAGCCGACCGCCGACTCCCACTTCGCCGGACAGCTCGCCGGCAATGGTCGTACCCAGTGCGCCGACGAGGGCATAGAGAAGGGTCGACTTGCCGGCACCGGACGGCCCGACGACGAGCAGCCGTTCGCCGGGTTCGACTGCCACCGTGACGTCGTCGAGCGTGGGCTGCCGGCGTCCGAGCGGTCGCCACGTCAGGCCGTCGACCCGGATGGCTCCGGGTTCCAGTGCACTGGCTGAGGCGGCCATGTGGCCGGTCTCAGCCGTCGCCGGCGTGCTCACGACCCGCCGGGAAGGCGTCGAGCACGCCTGCGCGGCCCAGGGCGCGCGCCAGTAGCCAGCTGCCGAGGCCGGCAACCACGACGCCGGACAGCGCGAAGAAGCCGAGGTAGGCGAGCTTGTGGTCGAGTCCCCAGTCCGGGTAGTAGGAGTACCACTCGTAGATCGCCTCGAAGGTTGCGGCGAGGGCTCCGGACAGGCACGCGACACCCAGCGTCCACCGCCGGTAGGCAAACAGCAGGAAGGCCAACTCGGCGCCGAGGCCCTGCAGCAGGCCCGATGCGAGGACCGTCCAGCCCCACTGCGTCCCGCCGAGCACGAGCGTTGAGACCGCAGCAGCGATGAACTCGGTCGCCAGTGCCGCACCGGGCTTGCGGACAATCAGTCCGCCCAGGACTCCGGCGATCAGCCACGGACTGGCCGTCAAGCCCTTCAGCGGCGGGTAGATGAGTCCGAGCGCCTCACTTGGCACCTCGTAGGCCTTGCCCCAGCCCCAATAGATCACGCCGAAGGCGACGCCCAGCGTCGCGATCGTGACCAGATCGATCGTTCGGTAGGACCTCGAGGTTGACGGTGCTGAGCTCATCGTGACTCCCTTCGCCGGTACTAACCGGAGCAGGTTCGAGGGTCTGCGGCTGTGTCAGGTGTTCTGGTCCGCACTCTCAGCGCCCTCTGCACGGTCGCCCTTGCGGACGAGCCAGGCGCTCCCCTGTCGTGTGTTGCCAGCCTAGCGGTCGCACATCCCGGGCAGAATGTGATCCATGCCCTCCGTCCGCACCCCCGATCCCAATCCCGGCTGGCTCTCGGAGTTCGCACTCGACGAGACCCGATCCCGAGTGCCGATCCTGTACGTCGAGGCGGTGCCGGTTCGCGTCGACGCGCTCGGCCGGATCGAACACGTGGGGCTGCTGCTGCGCGGGTCGTTGTCGGGCGAGCTCACCCGGTCGCTGGTTTCCGGGCGCGTGCTGCACGGCGAGTCGGTGCGCGAGGCGCTGCTGCGGAACCTGGAGAAGGACCTGGGTCCGGCCGCGTTCCCGCGCCTGCCCATCTCGACAATCCCGGTCGCCGTCGCCGAGTACTTCCCTCTACCCGGCGTCGCGCCCCTGCACGATCCGCGTCAACATGCGGTTTCGCTGGTCTACGTCGTCCCGGTCACCGGCGACTGCGCTCCCCGCCAGGACGCGCTGGAACTCACTTGGCTCACCCCGGCCGAAGCGCTCGAACCTGAGGTCATCAACGACCTCGAGGGCGGCCGCGGCACGCTGCTCCGGCAGGCACTGGC
>DATEDT010000013.1:0-4808 GCA_035281505.1 Aeromicrobium sp.
CATCTGGCGCAGGCCGTGGTACAGGTTGGAGTCCAGAATGACGGCGGCTGCCATCAGCGCGAAGGTCTGTGATCCCACGAGCGCAATGCAGTCCAGGTGCACCGAGCGCCGACGTTGCACGAGCCAGAGGTACGCCGTCACAAGCGTGCCGGTCAGCATGAGCCCGACCAGGCCGAGCGGCAGGTCGATCAGAGCGTGCACTAAGAGGTAGCTGCGGTCGCTGGGGGACTGCTTGCCGAGGCCGTCGTAATGAGCACTGCCGAAGGCCGACATGTACAGCGCCTGCGCGAGATCGCCGAAGACGCGCGGGTAGACGGCTCGAAGCACCAGATACGACGCCACCAGGCCACCGGCGACGGCTGTCGCAACCCGGAGGATGTGGGTTCGGGTGAGGGCCTTGCGCGCGAGCACCACGATGGCGGCGAAGACGATGAGCGAGCCCATCAGCGACGGCCATGCGCCCGGGCGGGTGCCGAGCATCAGGATCGTGCCCACCGCGAAGGTCCCTGCGCCGGCGAGAATCGTCACGTGCCGGCTGCTCGGTTTCGCCAGTGCCAGGAGCACCAAGGCGAAGGTGATGAGCGTGTGCCCGACGGCGACCGGCGTGTCCTTCATGTTGAACATGGCGTGGCCGGTCCACAACGGGGTTGCCGACAAGATGCCGGCGGTGATGACTCCCCATCGCCAGTTGCCGAGGATGAGCCATGCCGTGCCGGCGGCCGCCAGCAGCCCGAGCAGGGCGAATCCGGCGATGACCGCGTGCCGGATTGCGTAGTGATGTCCGCGCGTCTTTGCGGTGAAGCCCGGCTCTGTGTCGAGCAGGCGCTGGACGTCGTGCTGGAACAGCGAGGTGACCGGCCCATAGACATAGGCCCCGGTCGGGATCTGTCCGGGAGGCGTCTGCCGGACCTCGAAAGTGCGGATGTAGAGGCCCGATTCGAGGTAGTTGTTGATCCGTCGGACGTGGCCGGGCTCGTCGGTGGAGACCCCGGTGGTCTGCGATCCGACGATCGTCATGCCGATGCCGATGATGCCGATGAGTCCGGCGACGGCGACGAGAAATGCCGGCGGCTTGACCCACCGGATGTTCGCGCGTGCAGACAAGGGGGATTACCTAACGCAGTGCTTCAGAACCGGGATGCAACTCCGCACCGTAGCAGGGGAGCCACCGTCGACCCGACGCATCGGACTAGCGGACCACGGGCAGACGCAGCTGGTGTTCTGACGTCCCGGTCGTGATCTGGACCGTCTGCGGGGTCACACCGCCACGGTAGTTCAACGAGCCACCGGCGATGACCAGCCGCAGCCGGTGTCCCTTCGCGAACTGGTAGACGATGGCCGGGAGCGTCACCGAGAACGGCTTGGTCGCGTCAGGAACCCGGATGGGAGCCGACAACAGCCGGATGTCCTTCGCCTTGCCGTCGGTGCCCACGTCCTGCAGGCGGACGAACAGCACGAGTTGACCGGTCGGGCCGAGGCCCTGAGAGGCCACCGCCGTCAGTGCGTTCACCTTCGTGATGAGCACGGGCGTCCCCACCACTCTCAGCGGGCTGGCCAGCGGTGCCGAGGTCCAGTTGAGGAACGTGCCGGGAAGGTCGACCTCGGGGACCGGCAGCTTGGCCACGCTGCCGATCGCGTCAGGCTCGCTCGTCGAGGTAGGAAGCCCCGCCGGAGGGGTGATGAACGTGCGTGACGTCTTCGCAAGCGAGGTTGACGACGGCACGAGCGAGGCCGCCGACAGGTAGAAGCGGCGCGTGCTGCCCACGGGGTACGTCGACGCGGTCCCGTACGCAGGCGTCGCAATGCCGGTGTAGGGCACCCAGTCGCGGAAATAGGCGAACGTCGGTCCGGTGCTGACGTCGCGGTCCTTGAGGTAGCGCTCGAACCACTGCAGGACGCGAAGCGTCTCGTACTGGGTGTTCGGGTTCGGCGCGCCGAGGTCGATCTCGCCAGGTGCCGGCGACGCGTCCGAGTGGCCCCACGACTGCCAGATCAGCTTGACCGGGGTGCCCTGGGCACGAAGCGCCTTGAAGGTCGCGATGGACTCGTTGAGGTTGAACAAGGTGTCGCCTTGCCCCTGCACGAGCAGCGTCGGGATCTTGATCTTCGCCATGTAGTTGGCGACGGACGCGTGGCGCAACGCCTTCAGCGAGGCGGCGTCGAAGTAGCCGGTCGTGCCCGCGAGTACGAGCGCAACGCAGACGAAGTCGGCAAAGTTCGGGCAGCCCACGACCCGCGTCGGATCGGTCTGCGCGTTCTGGAAGCCCTGCACGACGCCGAGCGTCGAGAACAGCAGACCCCAGGCCATCTTGGTGGCGCCGGGGGTGGAGCTCGTCACGCCGGTCTGGCCGGTGTTGTTCGGGCCCAGTGAGTAGGTCAGGTCGTTCCAGGTGATGATCGGAACGATCGTGTCGATGCGGGGGTCGACGCTGGCTGCGGCGAACTGGATCTGGCCGCCGTAGGAGCCCCCGACCATGCCCACGCGGGGGTCGTTCGTCGAGGTCCGGCCCGAGTGGTCCTTGGCATCCCGCTTGACGACGTTGAGCACCGGAGCGGGCGTCGTGTGTGTGTCGTCGGTGAAGGCGATACCGCTCTTGCCGCCGAGGTAGCTGACCAGCTGGCTGGCGGCCTTGCCGTCCCAGTCCGGGTCGTCGAGCGTGATCTTGCAGTCCGAGCCGCCGAAGCCGAGCCCGGAGTAGGACAGCACGACGTACCCGCGGCTCGCGAACGCGGTGCCGATCCCGGTCTGGTCGTCCTTGGAGCCGCCGAACCCGTTGGTGGTGAGGATGGCCGGGACACGAGCTGTCGACGTGGCGGAGTTCGGCACGTAGAGGTCGGCGACGATGTCGCACTCGGTGTCGCCGTCGGGTCCGGTCTTGACGGCGAAGTGGAGCGTCTGAACCGAGTAGGCGGGTGCGGCCTCGGCCGGGACCGTGAGCGCCGTCGCGGCGATTCCGATGCCGGCGAACGCAGTGGCGACCCGCAAGAGCAGGGGGCGGTGCATGGGAGCTTCCCTTCGTGGTGCAGCCCGCCCACCTTGCACCACTCCGGCAGGTGCCGGGGCCTAAACGCGCTGAAAACTCAGTCGCGGCGGTGTGGCCAGGCTCTGCCCGACGACGCAGTAGCGCTCGGTCGTGGCCAGCAGCCGATCGATCGTCTCCGCCGACGCGTCCGTCGCGGCGACGATCTCGACCTCCACTGGACCGACACCAACGGGCGCCGCCCGATCCACGCCCAACGTCCCGCGAGCATCGAAGCTCGACCGCGCGGTCAGACGGACGTCGCGAAGCTCGACGCCCATGGCGGTGGCGACGCTGCGCAGCGTGACTCCCAGGCACGCTGCGATCGCCTCGAGCAGCATCTCGGCTGAGCAGGCGTCGCTGCCGTCACCGCCGGTCGCCGGATGCAGGCCCGCCCGCACCGGGCCGGCGAAACCATCGACGGTGCAGGTGATGCCGGGGTCGCTCCACGTCGCCGAGGCGGCCAGCGACGCCTGCGCCGACTCCGGGTGCTCGCGGTACCGCTGCTTGACCGGTCCCTGGAGCGCCCGAAGTTCGGCGGCGTCCATCAGTCAGCCTTGGTTCGGCTCGTCGCGCTCGTGCTCGTGCTTGAGCTCGTCGGCCTCTTCGTCCCGGGCATCCTCGTCGGTGGGGTCGAGATCGCCGTTGTGCTCCATGAGGTGCTCAGCCGGGGTCTCGCCGTCGGTGGCCTCGGTGACGGCCTCCTGCGCCTCGGCAGCGGCATCGGCGTTCGAGTCGGCCGTGGCTTCGGCGATGACCTCGGCCTGGGCGGCTTCGGCCTCCTCGGCTTCCACAGCCTCCTCGGTTGCCTCGACCTCGTCGGCCACCTCGTCCAACAGCTCCTCGGTGGCGCCTGCGCCGGCCGCTGCGGCCGTGATCGCTTCGGCTTCCTCGACGACGGCTGGCCCTTCATCAGCGGCGTCGACCGCGTCGGCGCCGGTCTGGCCGCGCCTCACCGAGGCCAGCAGCATCTGCGCGACGTCAATGATCTTGACGTTCTCGCCGGCCTTCCCCTCGGCCTGCTGTGCGGTGAGGCCATCGGACAGCATGACGTTGCAGAACGGGCAGCCGACGGCGATCTCGTCCGCGCCGGTTGCCACGGCCTCGGCCGTGCGGTTGACGTTGATGCGCTCGCCGATGGTCTCTTCCATCCACATCCGCGCCCCGCCGGCGCCGCAGCAGAACGACTTCTCACCGGAACGCGGCATCTCGACGAACTGCAGGCCGCTGGCCTCGATCAGCTCACGCGGCGGCGCGTACACCTGGTTGTGCCGGCCCAGGAAGCACGGGTCGTGGTAGGTGATCGTCTTGCCCTCGTCGGCGGCCGCAGGCGGCACCGGGACCAGCTTCTTCTCCCGCACGAGCCGGTTGAGCAGCTGGGTGTGGTGCACGACCTCGAGCTCGACGCCGAACGGCTCGTACTCGTTCTTGAGCGTGTTGAAGCAGTGGGCGCAGGTGGAGACGACCTTCTTGACCTTCATCTCCTTGAAGACCTCGGAGTTCTCCATGGCCAGCTGCTGGAACAGGAACTCGTTGCCGGCACGGCGCGCTGAGTCGCCGGTGCAGGTCTCGCCGTCACCGAGCACGGCGAACTCGACGCCGGCGGTGTGGAGCAGTTCGGCGACGGCCTGTGTGGTCTTCTTCTGACGGTCCTCGAACGCACCGGCGCAACCGACCCAGAACAGCCACTCGACCTCGTCGAGACTCTCGATGTCGGCACCGACCTGCTTGACCTCGAACGGCAGGTCCTTCGCCCAGTCCATGCGGCCCTTGGGGTCCATGCCCCAC
>DATEDT010000014.1:0-10333 GCA_035281505.1 Aeromicrobium sp.
GTTCTTCTACGGCGTCTTCGTGCTGTTGGGTCAGGTGCTCAATGCGAGGGGCGTCTTCGGCCCGATGATGTGGGCGCCGATCGCCAACAACCTGGTCGCCATCGCGATGCTCGGGACGTACTTGACAGTCTTCGGCTCCTCCGACGGCCGCGACGGCTTCAGCACCACGCAGGCAGTCCTGCTCGGCCTCGGGTCAACGCTGGGGATCGCCGTCCAAGCCGTGCTGCTCATCCCTTACCTCCGTCGGGCCGGCTTCCGTTTCCGACCAAGGTTCGACTTCCGCCACACCGGTCTCGGCCACACCCTCCGCCTGGGTGCTTGGACGCTCGGCTTCATCGTGGCGAACCAGGCCGCCTACATCGTGGTGCAACGTCTCGGCGTCGCCGCCAACCTCGAGGGTGCCGCCACGGGAAGCGCAGCAGCCGGCTCCGCGGTGTACGAGATCGGCTACTTGGTGGCCCAGGTGCCACACGGCATCGTCACGGTCTCGTTGGCGACGGCTCTCATCCCGACACTGTCCGCCCTGGCCGCTGACCACTCCTTCGAGGCATTCGGCCAACAGCTCGCGCGCGCGCTACGGGTCGTTCTGGCCGTCATTGCGCCACTGGCTGTTGCGGCCGCCATTCTGGGTCCAGCAGCTATCCAGGCCGTCGCGTTCGGCGGCATCCGCGCCAACGCGCACGCCATCGGCTGGACCGTCGCCGCCTTTGCGCCGGCCATGATCCTGTTCGCCGTTCATTACATGATGCTCCGCGGCTTCTACGCCATGGAGAACACCCGCACCCCGTTCCTGATCCAACTGGCGGTTGCCGGCACGAATGTCGTCGCTGCGCTGGTGCTCACATCGCTCGTCAGTCCGCGGAACGTTTCGGTGGCCCTCGCCCTTGCCTTCGGTGCGTCCTACCTCGTCGGTGCAACGCTCTCGGCGGTGCTGCTGCCCGGGGTAGCGGTCTTCGGCCCACAGATGCGACTGTTCCTGGTGCGGCTCGCCATCGCGTGCATCGGCGCCGCGCTGGTGATGCTTGCGGTCCTCACGGCCCTGCATGCCTCCGGCGTCCCAGCTGACACGCCGGCCCGCGCGCTCGGTCTGGCGGCTCTCGCCGGTCCGGCCGGCGCCGGAACCTACCTGCTGCTGGCCAGAGTGGTCGGGCTGACCGAGCTGAGCAGCGTCGTGAGCGCTCTGCGTCGCCGCGACTGACGTCTCGCTCCACCACGCGCGATCTAGCATGGGACGCGGAAGGGGTGGGCCGATGAGTGAGCGGCGGGCGCTGAAGTCCGGGGTCGTGCTCGCCGACCGCTATGAGCTCCAGGATCAGGTGTCCGAGCGGCTCGGGTCGGTCACCTGGCGAGCGCTCGACCTCGTCCTCAATCGCAACGTCGGCGTCGAGCTCATCCCGAGTTCGGATCCTCGCGCCCCGCACTTCCTGGAGGCGGCCCGCCGCTCGACGCTGGTCACTGATGCGCGCTTCCTGCGGGTGCTCGACCTGCTGGAGAACCAGCACGGCCACCACGCCGTGGTGCGGGAGTGGGCCAAGGCGTTCGGACTCAATCAGGTGCTCGCCCAGGCGCCCGTGCCCAGCCGCCGCGCTGCCCACATCGTCGCCGAAGTCGCCGAAGCCCTCGCACACGCCCACGAGCGCGGCCAGTACCACCGTCGGCTCACACCGCACCATGTGCTCGTCAAGGAGTCCGGCGCGGTCCGGGTTGTGGGTCTGGGCCTGGCGTCCGCCCTTGACCAGCCCGACCACACCGAGTCGGCGGCCGATCTCGAGGCCTACGAGCAGGCCGATGTGCGCGCTCTGGGCAACCTGCTCTACGCGGCACTGACCGGCAGGTGGCCCGGTGGAGAGGTCGACCAGCTGCCCCCGGCGCCGTTCGAGCACGGCCACACGCTGCGGCCGCGCCAGGTGCGTGCCGGCGTCGCGCGTCAGGTGGACGCGATCTGCGATCGCATCCTCCCGGAGTTGGCCGGACCGCACACCGAAGGTCGCCTCTCATCGGCCGAGGCGATTGCGCGGGCCCTGCGATTGGTCGGCGAGGATCCCAGCGACTCGGGTGGCCCGAAGACGGCCACCCTGTCGTCGACTCGGGAGTCGCCGGATCTGCTGCGCGCCGACCCCGTTCTGGAACCGACGGGTCCGGCGCCGGGATTGACGGCAACGCGGCGACCCAAGTCCCATCAGCCCCCACCGCCAACCCGGATCGAACGGGCGCAGGCTCTCGCCGCCGACGCGTCACGCGACGACCGCCGGTTCGTGATCGCCGGTGTGCTGGGCGCGCTGGCGATCCTTCTGATCATCGGCGGGCTCGCCGTGCAGGGCGCCGGGGTGAACGTCATCCCGTTCACCGGCGGGGAGGTGCGGACGCTGCCGATCGAAGCGATCGACGACTTCGACCCGCAGGGCGACGAGGCGGAGAATCCCGACAGCGCGAACCTCGCCATCGATGGCGACCCCGAGACCGGGTGGCGGACGACCACCTACTTCAATCGGCCCGAGTTCGGCGGACTGAAGGACGGCGTCGGCCTCGTCGTCGATCTCGGCGCCGCGCGCGAGGTCAGTCAGGTCCGTCTCACCCTGGGCGACGACCGGACCTCCGTCGAGCTGTACGGGGCACCCGGTCGCACCTCACCACCGGAACGGTTGTCCGGCTTGACCCGGCTCGGCTCCGTCACCGCCGGGGGCCAGGCACGGATCGACGTCGACAGCTTCGAAACCCGCTTCCTGCTGGTGTGGTTGACGTCGCTCCCGGAGGTCACGGCCGGCAAGTTCCAGGGCGAGGTGCGCGAGATCGTGGTTCGCGGCAAGGCGTGAGCCCGCGGCGGAATGTTGACGACCTAAACTGCGTTGCACCAGTTCGACGACCACCCGTAGAAGGCAGCCATGACCGCATCCCCCGACCCGCATACCTCTGATGTGCGCAACGTGATCATCATCGGTTCGGGTCCCTCCGGCTACACCGCTGCCATCTACGCTGCCCGAGCCAACCTCAACCCGCTGGTGTTCGAGGGATCGGTCACGGCCGGCGGCGCCCTCATGACCACGACGGACGTGGAGAACTTCCCCGGTTTCCCCGACGGGATCATGGGCCCGGACCTCATGGACAACCTGCGCAATCAGGCCCAGCGGTTCGGCGCGGAGCTCGTCGCCGACGATGTCGTCGCCGTGCAGCTGGATGGTCCCCTCAAGTCCGTCACGGCCTCCGATGGCACCACGCACACCGCGCACACGGTGATCCTCGCGATGGGCTCGGGCTACCGGAAGCTCAATGTCGCCGACGAGGACCGCCTGTCCGGCCACGGTGTCAGTTGGTGCGCCACCTGCGACGGCTTCTTCTTCCGCGACCAGGACATCGTGGTCGTCGGCGGCGGCGACTCGGCCGTCGAGGAGGCGACGTTCCTCACCCGCTTTGCCAGGAAGGTGACCCTGGTGCACCGCCGCGATGAACTGCGTGCCTCCAAGATCATGCAGGACCGTGCCTTCGCCAACGACAAGATCGAGTTCGCCTGGAACTCCGAGGTGGCCGAACTGATCGGCGACGAGAAGCTGGAGGGCGTCGTCCTGCGCGACACCCGGTCCGGGGCGACACGGCGCATCGATGCGACCGGCCTGTTCATCGCCATCGGCCACGACCCGCGCTCGGAGCTCGTCAAGGGCCAGGTCGAGTTGGACGACGAAGGCTACGTTCTGGTCAACCCGGGGTCGACGAGCACCAACCTCCCCGGGGTCTTCGCCGCCGGCGACCTGGTTGATCACACGTACCGTCAGGCGATCACCGCGGCCGGGACCGGCTGCGCAGCCGCCCTCGATGCCGAGCGCTTCCTCGCCGACCTCGAGCACGCCGCTTCGTCCTGACCATTCATCCACGACACTGCATCATCTGATCTGAGGAGAACTTCCATGGGTGCCATCACCGCCGTCACCGACGCCGACTTCGACGCCAAGGTGCTGCAGTCCGACCGCCCGGTGCTGGTCGACTTCTGGGCCGCGTGGTGCGGCCCGTGCCGCCAGCTCAACCCGATCCTCGAAGAGATTGCAGCCGAGCACGGCGACAAGCTCGACATCGTCAAGATGGACGCCGACGCCAATCCGGTCACCCCGGCGGCGTACCGAGTCGTGGGTCTGCCGACGATGATCGTCTACAAGGGCGGCGAGCCCGTGCGTTCGATGGTCGGCGTCCGGCCCAAGTCGGCGATCCTCAACGAGCTTTCCGAGTTCATCGCCTAGTCGCTTTAGCGCTAAAGCGCTTTATCGACAAACCGCTAAGTCGTCGATCGGGGCTGGCCCGGACGCCGCGGGTCCATCAGCTCGACGATCCGCTCGAGGTCCTCGACCGTGGCGAACTCCACGGTGATCTTCCCCTTGGACCGGCCGAGGTCGACCCGGACGCGGGTGTCGAACCGCTCGGACAGGCGGGCCGCCAGGTCGGAGAGTTTCGGCGCGTGCATCCGGCCGCCAGGCCGGCGCGCCGACCGGCGCTCGGCGTCCGGCGAGACCGTCACGATCTCCTCCAGAGCACGAACCGACAGACCCTCGGCGACGACCCGCTGGGCCAGCCGGTCCTGGATCTCCGGACTCGGCACCGACACCAGGGCGCGGGCGTGCCCGGCCGACAGGACGCCGGCGGCGACTCGCCGCTGGACGGCCGGCGAGAGCCGCAGCAGCCGCAGCGTGTTGCTGATCTGCGGACGTGAGCGTCCGATGCGCTCGGCGAGCTCCTCGTGCGTGCACCCGAAGTCGTCCAGCAGCTGCTGATAGGCAGCGGCCTCCTCAAGCGGGTTCAGCTGGGAGCGATGCAGGTTCTCCAGCAGCGCGTCGCGGAGCATGTCCTCGTCGGCGGTGTCCCGCACGATGGCCGGGATCGTCTCCAGGCCGGCGGCCTTCGAGGCCCGAAGTCGCCGCTCCCCCATGATGAGCTCATAGGAGTTGGACCCGTTCGGACGTACGACGATGGGCTGGAGCAGGCCGACCTCGCGAATGGAGTGGACCAACTCGGCGAGCTCGTCCTCGTCGAACACGGTGCGCGGCTGTCGCGCGTTCGGCTTGATCGACCCGATGGGGAGTTCGGAGAAGGTCGCTCCGTTGATCGGTTCGAGACCGGCGGCCTCCGCCTCCGCCGGCGTTGACGGAATCAAGGCCTCGAGGCCACGGCCCAATCCGCGTCGAGCGCCTGCCATGTCATGCCCTTTCGGTGATCTCGCGCGCGGCCTCGAGATACGAGAGCGCGCCGGACGACGACTGATCGTAGGTCAGCACCGTCTGTTGGTAACTCGGGGCCTCCGAGACGCGGACTGAACGCGGGATCATCGTGTGAAGCACCTTGTCGCCGAAATAGGTGCGGACTTCGTCGGCGACGCCCGCCGACAGTCGCGTGCGGGCGTCGTACATCGTGAGCAGGATCGTGGTGATCTCCAGCGCCGGGTTGAGGTGCTTCTGGACCAACGAGATGTTGCGGACGAGTTGTCCCAGGCCTTCGAGGGCGTAGTACTCGCTCTGGATCGGGATCAACACCTCGCGACCAGCCACCAACGCGTTCACCGTCAGCAGACCCAGCGACGGCGGACAGTCGATCAGGACGTAGTCGATGCGATCCCCCGCTGCCTCGCAGTCCTGGAGATAGGCCTGCAGTGCCTTGTCCAGACGAGTCTCACGCGCGACCAGCGAGACGAGCTCGATCTCCGCGCCCGCCAGATCAATCGTTGCCGGGAGCACGGTCAGGCCCGGGATGTCCGGACACGGTCGGACTAGCTCGTCGAGATCGGTGCCGTCGACGAGCGCTTCGTAGACCCCTGGCGTGCCCTCCGCGTGCGGCACGGCCAACGCCGTCGACGCGTTGCCCTGCGGATCCAGGTCGACCACCAGGACGCGCAACCCTTTGAGCGCCAAGGCGGCGGCGATGTTCACCGCTGTCGTCGTCTTGCCGACGCCGCCCTTCTGATTGGCCACGACGAAGACCCGGGTGTCGGCAGGCCGCGGCAGCGTCGTGGTGGCCAGGGCGCGTTGCGCGAGCGCGACATGGTCACGCGCTTCGGACGCCAACGGGGTTTCGTCGTCGAATGCTGCCAGAGCGGACTCTGTGTCGATGTCGCCGGCGGTCAGTGGGCGGGATTCACCACTCATCGGCTGCTCCATGTTTCACGTGGAACAAGCAGCCTCATCGACGTACCTCCACGACAGTTGTGGGCTTCTCTACGTCCCCATACGACGTGACCACGATATCCGTAGCCCCGTCCCCCCGCAGCGCCTCGGTCCACATCGCGACCTCGCTGGATGCGGACTCCCCCTTCAGGGCCAACAGCACGCCGCCCGGCCGAACCAGCGGAAGGCACCAACCGCCAAGCTTTCCCAGGTCAGCCACTGCGCGCGCCGTCACGATGTCGAAGGTGCCGACCACGTCAGCGGCGCGGGCGCGCACCACCGTCACATTCGTCAGCTCGAGCTCCTCGACCACCTCACTCAGGAAGGTGGCACGGCGCAGCAGCGGCTCGATCAGGGTGACGCCGAGGTCTGGCCGTGCGATCGCCCAGACCAGTCCCGGTAGCCCAGCCCCCGAGCCGACGTCGGCGACCGTCGCGCCGGCCGGAATCCGCGTTGTCACCACGGCGCAGTTCAGGATGTGTCGCTCCCAGAGGCGTGGGGCCTCACGCGGACCGATCAGCCCGCGCTCGATTCCCCAGGTTGCCAATAAGTCGACATACCTGTTGATCCGGGTGAGGTCGTCACCGAAGTACTGCGTGGCACCCGGTGTTTCACGTGAAACAGACACGTACTGCCCACACGGGAAGTCAGTTCTCCAAGGCCGGACGGACCACGATGTGCCGGCCGGTGTCGACGCCCTCGGACTCGCTGATCAAGCCGGCGGCCGAAACGACGTCGTGGACCACCTTGCGCTCGAACGGCGACATCGGCTCGAGCGAAACCGGATCACCCGTTGCCTTCACCTTCTCGACGGCCTCCAGCCCGATGTTCTCCAACTCCGCCCGGCGAGCGGCCCGGAAGCCCGCGACATCAAGCATCAGCCGGCTGCGTTCACCGGTCTCGCGATACACGGCCAAACGGGTCAGTTCCTGCAGGGCATCCAGCACGTCGCCGCCGACGCCGACCAGGTGATCCAGGTTGCCGCCCACGATCGAAACCGTGGCTCGGTCGCCGTCGACATCAATGTCGATGTCGCCGTCCAAGTCCGCGATGTCCAGCAACTCCTCCAGGAAGTCAGCTGCGACGTCTCCTTCGTGCTCCAACTTGTCACTCACGGCTTGCCGCCCTTCTTCTTCCGCTGATTACGCGATTGGTTGCGCGGCTGCTGGCGCGCAGGTGGCTGCGGATGGGGATGCTCCAGCTCCTCCAACGGGTCCTCCTGGACCACGCGACCGTGCTTGGCGTCACGCAGCTGCTTGGCGTGGAAGGCCGGTGTCCCGGGAGCGGGGTTGCGTCGGATCACGTAGAACTGTTGAGCCATCGTCCACAGGTTCGAAACGGTCCAGTAGATGAGCACGCCGATCGGGAACGCCACGCCGCTGACCGCGAACACCACCGGCAGGATGTACAGCAGGATCTTCTGCTGCTGCGCGTACGGACCCGTCAGTGCGTCCGGCGGCATGTTCTTGCTCATCAACTGGCGCTGGGTGACGAACTGCGTCACGCACATCGCCACCACCATGACCATCGCGATGAGCTTGGTCTCCAGGTGGGCACTGTTGATGAAGGTGTCGGCAATACGACCACCCAGGAAGACCGCATCCTTCAGGGAGGCGGCGTCGGCGGCATCCAACATGCCGAGCGCCTTGCCCTTGGCGGCGTTGTTGATCACGTTGAACAGCGCGAAGAAGATCGGCATCTGCAGCAGTAGCGGAAGGCAGGATGCGAACGGGTTCGTTCCCGTGTCCTTCCACAGCTTCATCTGCTCTTCGGCCAGCTTTTGGCGGTCATGGCCGTACTTCTTCTGCAGTTCCTTGATTTGCGGCTGAAGCAGCTGCATGTTGCGGCTCGACTTGATCTGCTTCACGAACAGCGGAATCAGCAGCGCGCGAATCGTCACCGTGAGGCCGGCGATGGCCGAAACCCAGATCCAGCCATCCGACATCACACCCAACTGCATGAACAGCCAATGCCAGCCGAGCAGAATCGCGGACACCGCGTAATACAGCGGTTCCATCACAAAGCCCATCTAATTCTCCTGAGGATGGGCGAACCGCGAAGTCCGCCGTTTGGTTGAGACTGAATGGTTGGCCGGCGGGACGTGGTCCACACCGCCGGCAGCCCACGGGTGGCACCGCAGCACACGGCGGGCTGCCAACCATGCGCCGCGCAACGCGCCGTGAGTTTCGACCGCCTCAAGTGCGTACGCCGAGCAGGTCGGGTGATAACGGCACACCTGCCCGTACAACGGGCTGATGGCGAACCGGTACGCGCGCAGCAACGCCACCAGGAGGTACTTCACCAGGCACCGGCCCGCTGCAACGCCAGCTCAAGATCGGCATCCAAGGACGCCGCCGGCGCCGCACCGGCAGGAGCCAGCGCCCGGACGACCACCCGGCTCCCGGCCGGCAGTCGTTCGACGTGGGACCGCATCAGATGACGAAGCCGGCGCTTCACCCGGTTTCGCGTCACGGCCGAACCAACAGCGCGGCTGACGACGAAGCCCACCTCGGGGTCGCCGGCACGGTCGGCATCAAGAAGCACATGCACGACAAGATTCGTCCGCCCGGCCTTGGAGCCGCGACGGACGGTCGTCGAGAAGTCCTCGCTGTTGCGCATGCGATGGACCGCGGTCAGCAACGACGGCTTAGGCCGACAGCTTCGCGCGTCCCTTGCGCCGGCGGTTCGCCAGGATGGCGCGACCGGCACGGGTCCGCATGCGCAAACGGAAGCCGTGCTTACGGGCACGACGACGGTTGTTGGGCTGGTACGTACGCTTGCTCACGAGTGGTTCCTCACGCAGGGGGTGGAGTCATCTCGAGTCAGCTCGAGAAACGAAATTTCGACGGCCACCGCTCGTTCACAGATCTAGGCCCTGTGAACACGCGGCAGGTGTCGTGAAGACCGACGTCACAACCGTACGGGCGGGCTGGTAACCGGTCAAACCGACGTTTGTACGCGACGACTCACCGCGTGTCCAGCCGACACGCCGCGACTGTGACCATTCTGTGTCCAGAACGCTTGCTCTGGTCTGGCGACGCTGCTAGCGTCCGGGCGGTATTCGGACTTTTCCACAGCCCGACGCGGGGTCGGTCATGAATATGTCGCGGCACTCGTTCCGCGCTACACGCCGTGCACACGCTGTGGATAACAATGTGGATCAAGGAGTGTGGCGGATGCCCGAGGAACCCCCGATGGCACCAGATCTCAGTGACCACTGGACCCGTGCCGTCGAGCTCCTCAGTCCCGGTGCCCGGATGTGGGCCGGCAACGCCACGCCCCTCAGCTTGCACGACGACATCCTCATCGTGGCCGTCCGCGACGAGCTCAGCCGGGCCCAACTCGAGTCGCGCGTCCGACCCATCCTGGAGCAACAGCTCAGTGCCAGTCTCGGGTCGACCGTTCGGCTCATCGTCACCATCGACCCGGAGAAAGTGTCCGATACATTTATCGACGTATCGATAAATCGAGAAATGGACAATCCTTCGAACACGTCAGTGGGCCTGGCGGACCTCGACGATGAACTCGAGGATGAGGAGGGCGACGAGTTCGTCCCGAGCTGGGCCCAGCGTCCCCAGGTGACCACCTCGAACCGGGACCTCATCGCCGAGGCTCGGCTGAACCCGCGCTACCTGTTCGAGAACTTCGTCATCGGTGCCTCCAACCGGTTCGCGCACGCGGCCGCCGTCGCCGTTGCCGAAGCACCCGGCAACTCCTACAACCCGCTCGTCATCCACGGTGAGTCCGGCCTGGGCAAGACCCACCTCCTGCACGCCATCGGCAACTACGTGTTGAACCTCTACCCGTCGGCTCGGGTTCGCTATGTCAACACCGAGGAGTTCACCAACGACGTCATCAACGCGATCGGTGAGCGCAAGACGGCTGAGCTGCAGCGCAAGTACCGCGAGGTCGACGTGCTCCTCGTCGACGACATCCAGTTCCTCGAACGCAAGGAAGCAACCCAGAGCGAGTTCTTCCACACGTTCAATGCCCTGCACAACGCCAACAAGCAGATCGTCATGACGTCCGATCGTCCGCCCAAGCAACTGAAGACACTCGAGGAACGCATGCTCAGCCGATTCGCCTGGGGCCTGCAGACCGAGACACTTCCCCCCGATCTCGAAACCCGTATCGCGATTCTGCGCAAGAAGGCCGGCGCTGAGAAGCTCACCGTGCCGGCCGACGTGCTGGAGTTC
>DATEDT010000015.1:0-5065 GCA_035281505.1 Aeromicrobium sp.
GACTATGCGGCGGTGGCGTGCGACGTCGGTTTGCGTCCGAGCAGAGCTGCACACACGACGGTGACGGCCAGCACGCCGACGAAGATCGAGAGCAGCAGGTTGTGCTGGGCGAGGACTGCGTCGACGGATGCAGCTCCGTCGATCACGCGCCCCAGCAGGGCGATGCCGACAATGCCGCCGAGATAGCGCATCGTCGAGCTGACGCCGGCTGCCATCCCGCTGTCCGAGCGGGAGATGCCGGCCAGTGAGGCAGCCTGTGCGGCCGGATTGGCCAGGCCAAGCCCGATTCCGAGCAACACCAGGGGAAGGCGCAGGTCGGAGGCGGCCTCGAGCGGCATGACCCGCATGAGGACAAGCCCCAGCAGGCAGGTGAGGACGCCCAGCAGCCCCAGCGGCCGCGGGCCGAATCGATCGGTGAGTCGTCCGGCCAGGATCGAGGTGAACACCATCGCCAGCATCAGGAAGATCAGCAGGCGGCCAGTGCGAGCGGGATCCAGCTGGAAGGTGTGGTCGACCACCAGCGGCACCTCGAACACCAGGGCGTACATCACGAGGTTCAGCAGCGCGATCACCAGGGTGCCGGCGGTGAATCGCACGTTGCGGAACAGTGCGAACGAGACCACCGGGTCAGCCACCCGTCGTTCGACCAGGACGAACGGCACGAGCAGAACGACGCCGCCGGCCGCCAGAAGCAGTCCGTGCTCCCCCGGCGCCTCGGCGGCGAGCACGAGGCACACCAGCGCCCCCGCCAACAGGACCGAACCAGCCCAGTCGAATCGGGTCGGGCGCCGCGGCGTCGGCTCGTGGTGCGCACTCGCCGCAAGTGCGGCCGACAGAACCAGAATCGGCAGGTTCACCAGGAAGATGCTCGGCCAGCCGAACCAGCCGACCAGCTCCCCGCCCACGAGTGGGCCGATCCCGGCGGCGAGCGACATGACCGAGCCGAAGATGCCGAAGGCCCGCCCCCGCCGATGCTCAGGCAGCTCGGTGCGCAGCAGCGCGACCGTGGCCGGGACGACGATCGCGCCGCCGGCCGCCATCAGCACCCTCGATGCCGTCAGCAACCACAGCGTCGGCGCCAGGAAGCCGGCGATGGCCCCCAGCGCGAGCAGCACCTGCCCGAATCCAAAGGCACGCCACTGGCCGATCCGGTCCCCGAGCTTGCCGCCGGGGCTCTGCAGAGCAATGGCCGCGACCAGGTACGTCGCCACCAGCGCCTGCGTCACGGTGCCCGGCGGCGCGTCGACCTCCGCGGCGATGTCCGGCACGGCGACAGCGATCATCGTGGAGTTGAGCGGCATCAACGAGGCTGCCAGGCACGCGGCAACAAGGCCGCGAGTCGTGCCGCGGGCCGCCTGCGGTTCAGCCACGAGTGATGGGCCTGCGCTGCAGCAGGTGGAGGTCGCCACCGGCAAACGCGAACTCGATGTCATGGCCGGGTCCACCGAACACGCGATCGCAGATGAGGGCGAGTTCGTGGAGAGCCTCGAGGTGACTGCGATCCAGGCACGGCGTCGCGACCAGGGCGGCGTCCACCGGTTCCTCGGCCGTGCCCGATGCGGTGCGCCGGATGGCAATGTCCTTCTCGCCGGCGATGAACCTCGTCATTTGCCCCGTGGCGTCCAGCACCCAGTGATCTGGCGTCACCAGCCCGGCGACCACCGCTTCGCCCAGACCCCAGCTCGCCTCGATGACACGCTCGTCCGCGCCGGTCATCGGGTTTCTGGTGAACATGACGCCGGCCATCTCCGCATCGACGAGACGTTGGACAACCACGGCCATGCGCGCGTTCGCGTCCAGGCCGAGCGCCGCGCGGTAGGCCAACGCACCGGGGTGCTGGGCCGACGCGTGAACCGCGGCCACGGCCTCGTGCACAGCGTCATGGCCCTCGACGCCGAGCACCGTCAGGTGCGCTCCGGCGAAACTGGCGTCCGCCGAGTCTTCGTCCACGGCACTTGACCGAACCGAGCACGGGCTCGGCAACGCCACATGATGCAGCGACGCCTGTCCGGCTGCGACCGCTTCGACGTCCTGCCAGCCGAGCGCGAGCCCGTCGGGCACCGGCAGGCCGGCCCGCAGGGCCGTGCCCAGTTGGACCGCCTTGCCTCCGTAGATGGCCGGGTCGTCCGCGGCGCTCAGTGCGACCGTCACGCGATGACCGTCACCTCTCCGGTCGTGCCGTCGACGCGCACGCGAGCACCGTCGGGAATCCTGGCCGTCGCCTCTCGCGTCCCGACGACGCCGGGAATGCCGTACTCACGCGAGACGATCGCCGCGTGGGACAGCGCTCCCCCGCGGTCGGTGACGATGGCACCGAGCATCGGCAGGACGACATTGAAGTACGGCGACGTCGACCGGGCGATCAGGACGTCCCCCGGCTGAATCCGGTCGAACTCCGAACTGTTGTGGATGATCCGAGCCGGGCCCTCGTATGTGCCCGGATGCACCGCAATGCCCCGGACCGTCGTCTCGTCAGCCGCTCGGTCGCTCGGAGCGAAGAGCGTGTTGAGCATGGCGCCCATGGCCCGCTCCGTGCGGCGGACGGCAGGCGGAAGGATCGCGGGGTCCGGCGGGCCCGCTGGCTCCCCGCCCAAGTACTCCGGCGCGTCGTCCGTTGTATGCGTCGACCGCCAGACGAACCGCTCGGCCACCTCGTCGGCCGTCGGGCTTTCACCGCCACGAAGCAGCGCCCCGGCCTCGTCGACAGAGAGTTCCACGGCGTGTTCCGCCTCGTGCAGCCGCCCACGCCCGCTCAGCCGCCGACCGGCCTCCAGGAGTGCCCGCCGCATGAGACCGGTGGCCCACCCGTCCGAGTACACGCCCCGTTCGTCGCGCAGCCGGCTCATCAGACGCGCCTCGGCCAACCGGTCGTCGAAGTCGGCCTTGTGCTCGTCGGGAACGAGGTCCCGGATCCGCTTCTCCCCGGTCGTGTCGGGCGGCGACGACGCGGCGCCCGACAGCGCAGACCTCATCGCACCCACCAGCGACTCCGGCATCTCGCCGGCGTTCTTGTCGCACACGTCGTACCCCATACCGCGGAACCTGATCGCCTTGACGTAGGCCCGAACGGCCGGACCGACCTCCGGATGCCCGGCGAGCTTGTCGAGGATCGCCTGGGAGTCACCGGAGTCGGCCAGGATGTCCTTCGCCTCGGGGCTCGACCGGATTGCGTCGGCGACGCCGCCGAGTTCGGCGGCGGCAAAGCCAAGGGTGACCTGGGAGTTGCCCCGGATCAGCGTCAGGATCTCGCCGCCCTCAAGCCCTGTCCACTCCATGACACCGGCGAGCAGGTCGCCGACCACGAGGGTCGCCGGAGCGGTGTACTTGTGGTGGATCCAGTGCGAGTACTCCAAGTGGTCATAGGCCGTCTTGAGGTGTGCGGCCAACTGCTCGTCGGCCAGGAACTCGACGTCAACAGCCTCGATCGCGCGATGCTTCGCCACGATGTCGGGACGGTCGACGGTGTCCCACTCCTTGAGGTCCTCGCGCCAGAGTTTCTCGTCGAAGGCCTTCTTGGCCTGCCTGGTGCGTGCGCGCATCTTCGGGTGCAGTCGCGTCAGCAGCCACAGCACGGGCGGAGGCGGGGGGCCCGCCGCACCCGGCGGCGCGCCGAACGGCCGCGCCTGCATGTACATGAAGGAGTTGACGGCCTCCGGCTGCAAGTAGTCGAGCATCGCGCCGTAGCGGGCGGTGCCGTACTTGAATCCCTTGGCCAAGCCGTTGCGCCATGCCGTTTGAACAACCTTGGTGGCGGGGCGCTGAGCGTGAACCGTCTCCAACTCCCACACGCCGGGTCCCGGCGCCTCCCAGGCAACCTCGGACATGACAACCTCGCTTCTCTCCCCCGGGAGTTCACGATAGTCGTCACGTGATGTTCACCGACTGTTTGCCGGAAACTCAGCCCGCGGAGCGCTCCCCGAGATCGATGTCGTCGGTCTCCCACCGCACGCCGCAGACGAGGCAGTGCCGCTGGGGCGTCGGGACGGAGGCGAAGACGTCGTCATGACGGGGTGGCATCAGAGCCTCGACGTCGCCGCTTCCGCAGTGCGGGCAGATCGTCCGGTCGGTACTAGTGCGGTCGGTACTGGTGCGATCGGCCATGACGGATCCTCCTCAGATCGTCCTGATACCAGAGTGACGCACGGGTCTGACATTTCCACGCAGGCGCGGCTGCCGGACCGAATGCCGAGGAACTCAGCGACTCTTGGGGCGGAATCCGCTTCGCTGGATGAGTGCCAGTGGGAGCCGCGGGTGGAAGGTGCCCACGGTGCGCGCGGTCAGTGCCACTCGCGGCGCGATCCGGATCGGCCGAGTTTGCGCAGCGACCACCATCCAGTCGGCGGCTTCGTCCGGCGCGAGCCCGGGGATCCGCTCGAACGCCTTGGTCGGCGCCGACATGTCGGTCTTGACCAGCGGGTAGTACAGCGTCGTCGTGTGCACGCCGCGCGGACCCCATTCGGTCTCCATCGATCCGCCGACGGCGGCCAGGGCCGCCTTCGACGCGTTGTAAACACCGAACAGCGGCGCGCCGTCGAAGAAGACGCCCCACGTGGCCACGTTGATGATGTGGCCGTCCCCACGCTCCAGCATTCCCGGCGCGAGCGCCCGGATGAGCCGCAGCGGGCCCATGTAGTTGAGCTGCATGATCCGCTCGATGTCGTGCCAGCGCTCCAAGGAGTCTGCGACTGGCCGACTGATCGAGCGGGCCGCGTTGTTGATGAGGATGTCGACACCACCGAGATCTGCTTCGACCGCAGCCGCCAGCGCGTCGATCGCGTCAAGATCCGACAGGTCAGCCACGAACGCGTGCGCCGTGCCGCCCGCCGCCGCGATCCGGTCGACCAACTCGTCCAGGCGATCTTGACGACGTGCGACCACGGCGACGACTGCGCCGCGCCGCGCGAACTTCTCCGCCGCTGCCTCACCGATCCCGGACGACGCCCCGGTCAGGAGCACACGCTTGCCGGCCAGGTCGATCTTGGAGTCACCGGCGGCCTGCAGCTGGAACTTGGGCGGGATCGGCGGACGCATGCTGGCCAGCACCCAGCTGTCGCGGATCCGTCGG
>DATEDT010000016.1:0-25238 GCA_035281505.1 Aeromicrobium sp.
CTGCCAAGAGCACGGCTGGTTGGCTACGTTCGGAAGTGATAACCGCTGAAAGCATCTAAGCGGGAAGCACGTTTCAAGATGAGGTTTCCCACTGGTTTACCAGGTAAGGCCCCCAGCAGAACACTGGGTTGATAGGCCGGAAGTAGAAGTGCAGCAATGCATGGAGCTGACCGGTACTAATAGGCCGAGGGCTTGTTTCTACACTCCGCCCTGCGGAATGCGCTGCGTCCACTGTGAGGTTCCCGAGTAACGGTCGGGAACCGCCTGAATCAGGCGAAACGATTGATATCTCAATAGAGTTTCGGCGACCATGGCGAGAGGGAAATACCCGGTTACATTCCGAACCCGGAAGTCAAGCCTCTCAGCGCCGATGGTACTGCACGGGGAACTGTGTGGGAGAGTAGGACGTCGCCGGACAATTTTTATGCGCGAGGCCGCTCCTTTGTGGAGCGGCCTCGCTGCATTTCACCCATCTTTGATAGGTATGACATCGGAATGAATGACGAGCGCAAGCGCAAACCGCGCCCCAGCGGTGGCGGACGCCCCAGTGGAGGCGGCCGACCGAGCGGCGAGGGGCGAGCTCGCGGCGACCGCCCGGGGCGTCCCGGTGATGATCGCCGGAGTGGCCCGCGTGGTGGTGCCGGCGCGCGTGGTGGTGCCGGTGCCCGACGGCCCCGTCCAGAACCGGAGGTCCGTACCGCGGATCAGCAGATCTACGATGGGCCGCCGATCCCGGACGACATCAGTGCCAAGGACCTCGATCGACAGGTGCGCGACCAGTTGCGGTCGCTCCCGGAGAAGCTCGCTGATCGGATCGCCAAGCACCTGGTGATGGCCGGCCTGCTGATCGAGGAAGATCCAGAGCGCGCCTACCTGCACGCGTTGGCCGCGCGAGCGCGGTCTCAGCGCAATGCGGTGATCCGTGAGGCGGTCGGCGAGACGGCCTACGCCGCCGGCAAGTTCGCCGAGGCGCTGGCCGAGCTACGAACGGCACGGAGGCTCTCGGGCCGGCAGGACTACGCACCGATGATGGCCGACTGCGAGCGGGCGCTCGGCCGTCCGGAGAAGGCGCTCGAGTACGACACGCCCAAGGTGCGGGAGGCGCTCGACCAGGCGGGCAACGTGGAGTTGACCATCGTGGTCGCCGGCGCACGCCGCGATCTGGGTCAGATCTCAGCCGCGCTGAACCTGCTGGAGTCCGAACCGCTGCATTCGCCGGCTCGTGAAGACTGGGTGGCTCGGCTGCGCTACGCCTATGCCGACACGTTGCTTTCGGCCGATCGGCGGGACGAGGCGATCGAGTGGTTCCATCGAACCGTGGCGGTCGACGGCAATGCTGTGACCGACGCCGAGGCTCGTCTGGCCGAGCTCACCTGATTTCCACACACCGCGCGGCCCGTCCACTGATCCACAGGTTGAACCTGTCGCTCTGCGCGCCGCAGATTCGCGCGGACAGTTGCCGACATGGACATGAATTCAGTGCAGCTTGTGGGACGGATTTCGGGACCTCCGGTGGAGCGGCAGCTTCCCAGTGGCGACCACTTGGTGACGTTCCGTGTCGTCGTGCCGCGCAGCCCGGCCGCGCGTCGACGGACGCGGCAGTCGGTCGACACACTCGAGTGCTCCGCCTGGTTGGCCAGAACCCGCAGAGCGGCCGCGCGGCTCGCCGTGGGTGACACCGTCACGGTCACCGGCGAACTGCGTCGGACATTCCGGCGTGGTGGCGGCGGCGTCCGCAGCTGGGTGACCGTCGACGTCGACCACATCGAGCGCACGGACGCCCACTAACCTCCGAGGATGGCGTTGCTCGCTTCCGCTGGCCCCCTGATCTCCTCGTACGACCTGGCGATGCTGGACCTGGACGGCGTCGTCTACCGCGGCGAATCGGCGGTGCCGCATGCGGTCGAGTCGATCAGCAACCTCGGCTCGACACGGGTGCGGTTGGCGTTCCTGACCAACAACGCGTCGCGGACGGCGGCGGAGGTGGCCGGTCAGCTCCGGGGATTCGGCCTGGATGTCGCGGAGGCCGATGTGGTGACCGCGGGTGAAGCCATCGCCAGCATGGTGGCCGAATCGGTGCCACCCGGCAGCGCGGTGCTGGTCGTCGGCGGGCCCGGGCTCATCGTGCCGTTGGAGGGGCGGGGCCTGCGCTGCGTTTGTTCGGCCGACGAGAGCCCGGTCGCCGTGGTGCAGGGCTTCCATCCGGACGTTGGCTGGCAGAACCTGGCCGAGGCGAGCTACGCCATCCAGGCCGGGGTGACCTGGTTCGTGAGCAATCCGGACCAGACGTTCCCCACGGCTCGCGGTGTGGCGCCCGGCAACGGCTCCCTGGTGGAGGCGGTCCGCCGGGCCACCGGTGCGGAGCCTGCTGCCGTCGCGGGCAAGCCGGAGCGCGGCTTGTTCGAGGAAGCGCGGCGGCGTACAGGTGCGACCCGCCCGCTCATGGTCGGCGACCGCATCGACACCGACATCGTCGGCGCCCTGAACTGCGGCATCGACGCAATGCACGTACTCACTGGTATCAGCGGCATCGACGAGGTCGTGCAGCTCCCGCCGGAGCAGCGCCCGCACTACGTCGCACCCGACCTGCGATCCCTGCTTCAGGAGCATCCGCAGGTCGCCGTCGAGGGCTCGCGTGCGATGTGCGGTTCGGCGATCGCCCAGGTGGGCAGCGACGGTGAGGTCACGCTGACGGCCGGCGAGCCGGGCTCGGTCGAAGCCATCCGCGCCGTCGTTGCCGCGGCCTGGATGCATCTGGACGAAACCGGCGACGTGCCACGGCTCGTCGGACCCGCTCTGGAACACTGAGGACATGGACACCGATCAGCCCCCCATGGCTGAGGCACTGCCCGACGTTGACGCCGACTTGCTCGAGCGGGCCCGGAACGCCGCAGCGGGTTATCCCGAGCTCGAGGATGTCCTCCGCCGGCTGGATGCCATGTCGGCCATGGGGGAGGAGCTCGACGTGGAGCAGCTCCCCGGCGAGTTCGATGCCATTCACCGGTTGCTCCGTGCCGCCTTGGGCGACGTTCCGTCATGACCCGTCGGGTCCGACTCGACGCCGAGTTGGTCCGTCGGCAGCTGGCCCGGTCCCGTGACCACGCGGCCGACCTGATCGCGCGTGGCGACGTGTTCGTCGGTGGTCAGCGTGCGTCGAAGCCCGCGACGCAGGTCCAGACCGATCATGCGATCACCGTCCGCGACTCCGGTGGTCATCGCTGGGTGTCGCGCGGGGCACACAAGCTCCTGGGTGCCCTTGACGTCTTCGAGCCGGCGGGGCTGACGGTCGCCGGCCGGCGCTGCCTCGACGCTGGCGCTTCGACCGGCGGATTCACCGAGGTTCTGCTCAGCCGCGGGGCGCGTGAGGTCCTCGCCGTCGACGTCGGGTACGGGCAGCTCGCGTGGTCGCTGCAGTCCGATGAACGCGTTCAGGTGTTCGACCGAACGAACGTCCGTGAGCTGACGACGGACACGCTGGGGGGCCCGGTAGACGTGGTGGTCTCCGATCTGTCGTTCATCTCCCTTACCGTGGTGTTGCCCGCACTGGCCGGTGTCTGTGAACAGGGAGGCGACATGGTGCTCATGGTGAAGCCTCAGTTCGAGGTCGGGCGTGCGAACCTTGGCAAGAACGGGGTCGTTCGTGACCCGGTGCTGCATGCCGCCGCCGTGCACGCGGTGTGCACCAAGGCGTTCGAACTCGGCTGGGGCACCCGTGCGCTGGCACCGAGCCCGCTCCCCGGTCCGGCCGGCAACGTCGAGTACTTCTGCTGGCTGCGCACCGATGCCGACGAGCCGCGGCTCGAGCTGGCCGAAGCCGCTGTCGCCGCCGGTCCGCTGAAGGCCGAATCATGAGCCGCCAGCCGGAATCGACGCGCACCGTGCTGCTGATCGCCCACGTGGAGCGCGAAGAAGCAACCAAGGTCGCTGCCACCTTCGGCAACGACCTTCGTGCCGAAGGCGTCTCGGTCCGGGTCTTCGACGTCGATGCCGAGCCCCTTCAGGGAGCCGGCCTCGACCTGTCATCCGGCGTCGAGGTCGTGGCCACCGGCGACGGTGAAACGGACGGTCCCATGGATGGGGCGGCCGTCGGCTGCGAGCTGGCCGTGGTGTTCGGCGGCGACGGCACCATCCTGCGCGCGGCCGAGCTGTGCCGCGGGTCGGGCACGCCGGTCCTGGGGGTGAACCTCGGGCACGTCGGCTTCCTGGCCGAGGCAGACGTCGAAGACGTTCACGAAGTGGTGCGTCGCGTGGTCGCCCGGTCGTGGACGGTGGAGGAACGTCTCACCATCGATGTCCGGGTCAGCGTCAGCGGCCCCGATGGCAGCAAGGTCGTGGCCGAGACGTGGGCGCTCAACGAGGCGTCGGTCGAGAAGGCTTCCCGCGAGCGGATGGTCGATCTCGTGGTCGAGATCGACGGCCGACCGGTATCTCGATGGGGCGGCGACGGGGTCGTGTGCGCGACTCCGACCGGCTCGACGGCGTACAACTTCAGCGCCGGCGGACCGATCGTCTGGCCGGAGGTGCACGCCCTTCTTATCGCGCCGATCAGCGCCCACGCACTGTTTGCGCGTCCGCTGGTGGTCTCGCCGGATTCGACGCTGGCGCTCGAGGTGGTCGGCGTTCAGTCCTCGGCGGTCCTTTGGTGCGACGGACGACGCACCGTCGATCTGCCTTTCGGTGCCCGGGTCGAGGTGGTCCGGGGCCACGAGCCGGTGCGTTTGGCGCGCCTGCACGCGGCGCCGTTCGCCGACCGGCTCGTGCGGAAGTTCGACCTGCCGGTTCAAGGCTGGCGCGGCGCGGCCGAACAACGACGAAACGGCGGCTGACGATGGCGTGGGAAACGCTCAGCCTGCGGAACCTGGGGGTCATCGACAGCGCCGAGCTCGAGCTCGGTCCGGGATTCTCGGTGATCACCGGTGAGACCGGTGCCGGCAAGACGATGGTGGTCACGGCACTCGGGCTGCTGCGCGGTGCGCGCGCTGACTCCAGCCTCGTCCGTTCCGGAACCGAGCAGGCGCGGGTCGAGGCGATTGTGGGCGTCCCCGACGGCTCGGGTGTCGCCGAACTCGTCGACAACGCCGGCGGATCAGTCGAGGACGGCGTGGTCGTGCTGAGTCGGGCGGTGTCGGCCCAAGGCAGATCCAGGGCCTTCGTCGGAGGAACGGCAGCACCGGCAACGCTCTTGAGTTCCATCACCGACGAGCTCGTCGCGGTGCACGGCCAAGCCGACCAGTTCCGCCTGCTTCGCTCGGCCGAGCAGCTCACGGCGTTGGACGCGTTCGGCGGCGACGCGGTTGCCGCGGCGTTGGCCGCGTACCGGCCCGTCCACCAACGGTTGCGCTCGATCGAAGAGCGACTCACCGATCTCACGGTGCACCAGCAGGAGCGAGCCCGCGAGCTCGACGAGCTTCGGCACGGCCTCGCCGAGATCAGCGAGGTCGAGCCCCAAGCCGGCGAGGATGAGGCGCTCTTCGCCGAAGAGGGGCGGCTCGCCCACGCCGAGGCACTGCTGCGCGCCGCGCACCTGGCGCACGAGTCGTTGGCCGGCGACTCCGGCGCCGGGCGTGACGCGGTGGCGGCTGCCGTGGTGGCCTTGCAGGACGCCGCCGGACACGACCTCGCGCTGGACGCGTTGACCGAGCGGGTGCGTGGCATCGCGGTCGAACTCGACGACGTGGCAACCGAGTTGAGCTCCTATGCCAGCGGGATCGACGCCGACCCGGCCCGGCTGGCCGGCGTGCAGTCGCGCATCGCCGCCTTGACCGGGCTCAAACGCAAGTACGGACCGACGTTGGACGACGTCCTCCTCTGGGGCGAGAAGGCGGCCGTCCGCGTCGGCGAACTCGACCTGGACGACGAGGCGATCGCAGGCCTGGCGCGGGAGCGGCAGGAGCTGTTCGACCAGGCCACCCAACGTGCCGCAGATCTCCACAACGCTCGGGTGGAGGCGGCCGGTCGGCTCGAGTCGCTCATCGGGCAGGAGCTCACGCAACTCTCCATGCCGTCGGCCGGGCTCAGCGTCGCCGTCGAGCCGACCGGGCAGCTCCGCGCCGATGGCAGCGACACCGTCGAGTTCCTCTTCGCCGCCAATTCAGGGATGGACCCGCGACCGCTGGCCAAAGGTGCCAGCGGCGGCGAGCTCTCCCGCGTCATGCTGGCCCTCGAGGTCGTCTTGGCCGATCGCACCACGGTGCCGACCCTGGTGTTCGACGAGGTCGATGCCGGCATTGGGGGCAAGGCGGCCGTCGAGGTCGGCCGCCGCTTGGCCAGGTTGGCCCAGACGGCACAGGTCCTGGCCGTCACCCATCTTCCGCAGGTCGCCGCCTTCGCCGACTCACACTTCCGGGTCCTCAAGGACGACGACGGCAACGTCACCAGCAGCACTGTCGTCCGGCTCGAGGATGACGAGCGTGTCGACGAGCTCGCCCGGATGCTGGCCGGTCAGGAGGACTCGGCCGCCGCACAGGCACACGCCCGCGAACTGCTCGAACTCGCCGGCCAGCCTGTCCGCGCCTAGCCGCCGGCCACCGACCAGAGCCGGTGCGCGCCGGGCAGGCCCTTCAACTCGACCGTCTGGGCCTCCACCAGCTGCAAGTCTGCGTCGTCGGCCACCGCGTCGTGAACCGCGTCGCTGACGAGGATCTCGCCACCGACGGCCTCAGCCGCGACGCGCGCGGCCAGGGCGACATCCCGCCCGAACAGATCACCGTCGCGCTCGATGGCCGTCCCGATGTGGACACCGACCCGCACGTGGATCGGACGCTTGCGCAGCCGCCGGTCACCGGCCTCGATCGCGGCGCGCAGGTCGAGGGCGCCGCGCACGGCCTCGCCGGCATCGGCGAAGGCGATCATGAAGCCGTCGCCCTGTGACTTGACGATGTGACCGCCCCGCGCGGCCACCGCCGATCTGACGAGCCGGTCGTGCGACGCCAGCAACTTCACCCACTCGGCATCTCCGAGCTGGTCGTTGAGGACGGTCGAGTCCTCGATGTCGGAGAACGCGATCGCGACACGGCCGTCGGCTCCGGCCAGCCGGGCCAGTACGGTCTCGTCCTCCTGGCTCCAGCGGGCCAGTCCTTCCAGCGAATCCTTGACGACCACGCCGAGGCCCTCGTTGCGCACCTTGACCGCCGCCTCCAGTGCCGAGCCGACCATGGCGCGAACGGCTCGGGCCGCCGGCCGGTGAGTCATCAGGCTGCTCTGCCGCTCGAGTGCCCGGCGGAGTCGCTCCACTTCCCGGCGGGCGCGTCGTCGACGCAAGTCAGCGACGAGCCACCCCACGGACGCCAGGCACAGCGCCACCGACAGCACGATCACGGTCACCAGCACGCGTTCAGGGTTCCACATCGACCGAGGCAGTCAGGCCTGCAGCCAATGTCAGAGGTCCTCGGCACGCGTGCGACGATGGACGGGATGTCTTCCAAATCGCGTTCCGGTGCCAGCGCCCCGCCAGCAGTGACGCATCTGCGCAATGCCGATCTCGCTGTTCGCCTGGAATCCCTCATGGCGAACGCGACTGAACACATCCGGCAGGAGCGAGAGCTCCTCCTGTCCGGCGGGGGCATCCCCAGCTTGCCGGCCAAGCTGTGCAATCGGCCGGTGCTGGTGGTCAACCGCAGGTTCAGCTGGAAGGAAGACCTCGCCGGCCTCAAGCGCTGGATCAGCGACCGTGACCCGGTCCTGCTCGGTGTCGGCAAGGGGGTCGAGGCCCTCCTGGACGCCGGCTACCACCCCGATGTTGCAGTGGGGACACTCGACGAGCTTTCCGACCTGGTGCTGCACGAGTGCCGGCATGTGGTCGTCTCGGTGACCTCCGACAGTGCCCGGACGAAGGATGGGCGGCTTGAGCGGTTCGGCGTCGATCCAATCTGGTTCGTCAGTTCGGGCAAGTCGAGCGACCTGGCCCTCCTGGTGGCCGACGCGAGCAACGCGCCGGTCATCGTCGAGGCCGGAGCGCCCGGCGGGCTCAATGAGCGGCTGGACGGATCAGCGGACACCGTCGCCAGCTCGTTCGTGACCCGACTCCGGGTCAGCTCCCGCGTGGTCGACGCCCCGGTGGTCGCCCGCCTGTCGGCTCGGTCCGCGTCGTTGTGGCCTGCCTTCCTGGTCCTGCTCGTCGGTCTGCTCGCAGTGGCCGCCGCCATCGCCGCGACGCCGGTCGGATTCGAGTGGCTCACCGGACCCGGCGGGCTGTTCGAGACCGCCACCGACCTGGTGCGAGGTCCGACCTCGTGAAAGCCCGTCGTCGCCGGCTGCTCACCGCAGCCACCATGGTGTTCGCGCTCGCTCTCGGCATCGCGCTGGGGGCGGGTCCGCTCGGCAAGCCTGCCAACGTGCTCCCGGGGGTGGACGAACAACGTGGCCAGGACCCGTCGCTCGCCGCGTTCGAAGCCGACTTCGTGAAGGAGACGTCCGGCGAGATGCTTGCCGGCCGGCTCCGTGGACGCAACGTCGTCCTGGTCACCGTGGCCGGTGCCAGGACGCATGAAGTGGCCCGGATCAAGGACGCGCTGGAGGACGCCGACGCCACCATCGTCAGCGAGCCGACGTTCACGGCCAAGCTCATCGACCCGGCCAACCGGCAGTTCGTCGACAGCGTCGCCCGCTCGGCCGCGCTCAAGGTCCGCGAGATCGCCAAGGGGCCGGGGAGCTATCAGCGGATCGGGACCGCGCTGGCGCGAGCTTTCCTCAACGAAGCAGGTACCGAGCCCGACGAGGTGGCCGGGCTGATCTGGGAAGCCTTCACCGAAGGCGACCTGATCACCGGACCCGAGCCGGAGGAGCTCGGCGACGCCGTCGTCATGGTCGTCGGCGGCCAGCGCGCCGCGTCGCAGTCCAAGGTCATCGGCGAGCTCGTGCGCGCCATCGGCTCGCACGCCGAAGGCACCGTGCTCGCTGGTCCGGCCGCCGCCAGCCGGTCGAAGGGTGCCGTCGCGGCGCTCCGCGAGGGCCCAGCTGCCGAGATCATCTCGTCGGTGGACGTGACCGATTCGGTCGCCGGACCGGTCGTCGTTGCATTGGCTCTCCAGCAGGACCAGGCCGGCGAGCCGGGGGCGTGGGGCACACCGCGGAGCGCGGATGGCCCCCTTCCCGAAGATCAATAGAGTGTCGCGTCCTGACCAGCCCGAACAGTTGATAGGCTGGAGTTCCATGGAGGAAGCCCCCCTGGAAGTTCGCAGAGCGAGTCAGAGCCAGAGCACCACGAAGCACGTCTTTGTGACCGGGGGCGTCGCCTCCTCACTCGGCAAAGGCCTGACGGCGTCCAGCCTCGGCCGCCTGCTCAAGTCGCGCGGATTGCGCGTCACGATGCAGAAGCTCGACCCGTACCTCAACGTCGACCCGGGGACGATGAACCCCTTCCAGCACGGCGAGGTGTTCGTCACCAACGACGGCGCCGAGACCGACCTGGACATCGGTCACTACGAGCGATTCCTCGACGAGGACCTCGTGGGCCGGGCCAACGTCACCACCGGACAGGTGTACTCCGAGGTCATCGCCCGCGAACGGCGCGGTGACTACCTCGGCGACACCGTGCAGGTGATTCCGCACATCACCAACGAGATCAAGGACCGGATGCTCGCCATGGGCGGCCCGGACATCGATGTCGTGATCCACGAGATCGGCGGCACCGTCGGTGACATCGAGAGTCAGCCGTTCCTGGAGTCCGCGCGTCAGGTGCGACACGAGATCGGCCGCAGTCACGTCTTCTTCCTGCACGTCTCGCTGGTCCCGTTCATCGGCCCGTCCGGGGAGCTGAAGACCAAGCCGACTCAGCACTCGGTCGCGGCCCTGCGCTCCATCGGTATCCAGCCCGATGCGATCGTGTGCCGCACCGACCGCCCGCTGCCGGCCGGCATCAAGAACAAGATCTCGCTGATGTGCGACGTCGAACCCGAGGCCGTCGTCACCGCGGCCGACGCACCATCGATCTACGACATCCCCAAGGTGCTGCACTCCGAGGGCCTCGATGCCTTCGTCGTGCGCCGGCTGGACCTGCCGTTCCGCGACGTGGACTGGACCCAATGGGACGCGCTGTTGCGCCGGGTGCACGATCCGGCCGACGAGGTCACCATCGCACTGGTCGGCAAGTACATCGATCTCCCGGACGCCTATCTGTCGGTGGCCGAGGCTCTGCGTGCCGGTGGTTTCGCACATGACACCAAGGTGAACCTGCGCTGGGTTGCCTCCGACGAATGCCAGACCGAATCCGGGGCGGCGCATGTGCTCGGCGATGTCGACGGAATCTGCGTCCCGGGCGGTTTCGGCATCCGCGGCATCGAGGGCAAGCTCGGTGCTCTGCGCTATGCCCGCACCCGCAACATCCCGACGCTCGGCCTGTGCCTCGGGCTGCAATGCATGGTCATCGAGTACGCCCGGAACGTCGCCGGCATCGAGGGCGCCAGCTCCTCGGAGTTCGACTCCCAGACGCCAGCACCCGTCATTGCCACGATGGCCGAGCAGGAGGCCTTCGTGGAGGGCGCCGGTGATCTCGGCGGAACCATGCGTCTCGGCCTCTACCCGGCTGCCCTGAAGCCGGGCAGCATCGTGGCCGGCACCTACGGCGTCGACAAGGTCGAAGAGCGCCACCGGCATCGCTACGAGGTCAACAACTCCTATCGCGAGCAGCTCGAGCAGGCCGGTCTTGTGTTCAGCGGAACCTCGCCGGACTCCTCGTTGGTCGAGTTCGTCGAACTGCCCCGCGAGGTGCATCCGTACTACGTCGCGACCCAGGCCCATCCCGAACTGCGCTCGCGGCCGACGAGGCCGCACCCGCTGTTCAGCGGCCTGATCGGCGCGGCGCTGACGCGCCAGCGCGAGACCCGGCTGCCCGAGGCGTGAACGACCACCATCCACGACTGCCCGGTCGCATTGCGCCGAGCGATCACGGCGATTCACCGGCGTCCTGGCCGGTCGCGTCCACGACGCCGCGCTACGACTCGGCGTTCCTGAAGGTGCGCACCGACGCAATCGTCGATCCGACCGGAGCGGTGCACGATCGCGTCGTCGTCCAGCCGCGCGGAGCGGTCGCGGTTCTTGCCCTGGATGAGGACGCTCGTGTCCTCCTGGTCGAGCAGTATCGACACCCCGTCGGCGCCCGGCTGCTGGAGCTGCCGGCCGGGACGCTGGATGTCGAGGGGGAGTCCCCCCTGACTGCGGCGCAGCGTGAACTCATCGAGGAAGGTGACGTCAGTGCCGGCGCGTGGGAGGAGATGCTCGAGCTGACGTCAACACCGGGTTACTCGACCGAACGATGGCTGCTCTATCGGGCCACCGATCTCTCGCCGGTGCCGCACCACGAGCGTGCCGTGCGGCACGCCGAAGAGGCTGACCTCGAGCAGTGGTGGATGCCGCTCGAGGATGCGGTTCAGGCCATCTTCGACGGGCGTATAAGCAACGCCTTGGCGACCGCCGGAATCATGTCCGAAGTGGTCCGGCGGTCCCGCGATGAGCACTGAGGTCGAGCGGTCGGTTCTGGACTACCTCAGTCATCTGGGGGTCGAACGTGGCCTCGCGGCCAACACGGTCACCAGCTACCGACGGGACCTTCGTCGATACCTGGAACACCTGGCAAGCCGCGACATTCAGACGGTGGGCGACATCGGTGAGCCGGATGTCCTCGCTTTCGTCGGTGCACTTCGTTCGGGCGACGCCGACCATCCACCGCTCAGCGCCGCGAGCACCGCTCGCACCGTGGTGGCCGTGCGCGGGTTCCACAAGTTCCTGCTCCGTGAGCGGCTGGTCAGCGCCGACGCGTCAGCCGCGGTCAAGCCGCCGCGCCCGCCGTCGCGGCTGCCCAAGGCACTGCCGTTGTCCGACGTCGAGGCCATCCTCGCCGCCGCGGGCGAGGCCGGCACCGCACTGGCCAAGCGGGATCGTGCGTTGCTGGAGTTCCTCTACGGCACCGGCGCCCGCATCTCCGAGGCCGTCGGCCTCGACATCGACGATTTCGACGCCGACGAGCGCTCGGTGCTCCTGCGCGGCAAGGGCTCCAAGCAGCGCATCGTGCCGGTCGGGAGCGTGGCCATCGCGGCGATCCAGGACTACCTCGCCGCCGGCCGCCCGGCACTGGCGTCGGCGAAGACGCCCAGCGCGGCGATGTTCCTCAACGCGCGTGGCGGACGCCTGAGCCGGCAGAGCGCATGGACCGTCCTGGTCAAGGCCGCCGAGCGGGCCGGCATCGCCGCGGACGTCTCGCCACACACCCTTCGGCACTCGTTCGCGACGCACCTGCTGGACGGCGGAGCCGACGTCCGGGTGGTGCAGGAGTTGCTCGGGCACGCGTCTGTGACGACCACGCAGGTCTACACCCTTGTGACGGTCGAGAAGCTCCGTGAGATTTATGCGACGGCACATCCCCGGGCCCGACACTGAGTTGTAGAGTCGTGCGAAATCGTGACCAACCCCTAGGAACTACATTGCCGACCGACCTCGGACCCACTGGCCGTCCGACCCCGGTCCTCCCGGAGCCGACTCCACGCCGTCGCGGCGCGCCCGCAGTTGTCATCTCCATGTGCAACCAGAAGGGTGGGGTCGGCAAGACGACAACCACCATCAACCTGGGTGCGGCACTTGCCGAGTTGGGGCGCAAGGTGCTGCTCGTCGACTTCGACCCGCAGGGCTCGATGACCGTCGGGCTGGGCTTCAACGCCCACGAGCTCGAGCAGACGATCTACCACGTCCTCATGGACCGGGAGCTCTCGCTCAAGGACATCATCCTCGAGACGAAGACGTCCGGACTCGATCTCGCGCCGGCCAACATCGACCTTTCGGCCGCTGACATGCGGCTGGTCACCGAGGTCGGCCGTGAGCAGGCGCTGAGCCGTGCGCTCTACCCGGTCCTGCAGGACTACGACATCATCCTGATCGACTGCCAGCCGTCGCTGGGGTTGCTGACGGTCAACGCACTGACGGCCTCCGACGGTGTCATCATCCCGCTGGAGTGCGAGTACTTCGCGCTGCGCGGCGTGGCGCTGCTCAAGGAGACGATCGAGAAGGTGCGTGACCGCACGAACCCGCGGCTGCGCATCATCGGGCTGCTCGGCACGATGTTCGACGGTCGGACGCTGCACGATCGCGAAGTGCTGCAGACGCTGGTCCAGGGCTGGAACGACCTGGTGTTTCACACCGTCATTCGCCGCACGATCAAGTTCTCCGACGCCACCGTGGCCGGTGAGCCCATCACGGAGTTCGCGTCGACGTCGCCGGGTGCGGCCAGCTATCGGCAACTGGCGCGGGAGGTGCTGGCTCGATGCCCCGACGCGTGAACCTGCCACCAGCAGACGAGCTGTTCCGCAAGACCACGCCTGAGACGAAACCGGCCTCGGCGACCGGCCCGGACGAGGCTTCGGACGCGGCCGGCCACGCCAGCGGGCCCAGCGGGCGGATTCGGCACACCGAGAAGATGACGGTGTACCTGACGTCCGAGGAGCTGCTCGCCCTGGAGCAGGCTCGACTGAAGCTGCGGGCCGAACTGGGGCGGACGATCGACCGCGGCCGCCTCGTGCGGGCCGCCCTCGACTACGCCCTCGGCGATCTGGCCGAGCGAGGCACGGACAGCGAGATCGCGCGACGGTTGGCCGCATCGTGACGATGGCCGACCTTGAAGAGTCGGCACCGGAGTCATCGTCGGACTTCTCGGTCAGCCTCGCGGTGTTCGAGGGTCCGTTCGACCTGCTGCTGTCGCTGATCTCCAAGCACAAGCTCGACATCACCGAAGTGGCGCTCTCGACCGTGACCGACGAGTTCATCGGCTTCATCAAGCGGTTGGGCGGCGACCTGGAGAAGACGACGCACTTCTTGCTCGTGGCCTCGACGCTGCTCGATCTCAAGACCGCCCGGCTGCTTCCTCAAGGCGATGTGGAGGACGAGGAAGACCTTGCCCTGCTGGAGGCGCGCGACCTGCTGTTCGCGCGGCTCATGCAGTACCGGGCGTTCAAGCAGGCGGCCGCACAGTTCGAGCAGCGGTTGGGTGCCGAAGCCCGGCGCTATCCGCGCTCGGTTTCGCTCGATCCACGGTTCGCCGATCTGCTGCCCGAGGTCATCGTGTCCATCGGGCCGGAGGAGCTGGCGCGGCTCGCGGCTGCGGCACTCGAGCCGAAGCCCGTCCCGCACGTGTCGCTGGCGCACTTGCACGCACCGCAGGTGAGTGTTCGCGAGCAGGCGCACCTCGTCGTCGATCGGCTCCGCCGGGAGCGCTCGGTCACCTTCCGTGCACTGGTGTCCGATGCCGACCTGCCGACGACTGTGGCGCGGTTCCTGGCGCTGCTTGAGCTGTTCCGCGAGGGCGTCGTGGCGTTCGAGCAGGCCAGCCCGTTGGGCGATTTGTACCTGCGCTGGACCGGCGACGACCAGGCCGACATCGACATCGACGTGGGCGCCGAGTTCGACGAGCAGTTCGCCGAGGACGTTCCCGAGGAGACCCCGGCCCCGGCCGAGGAGGAGAAGCCCAGTGAGTGACCAGTTGCGCCCCGCGCTAGAGGCGGTGCTGATGATCGCCGACCAGCCGCTCGACCATGTCACCCTCGCGCAGGCGGTTGACCACCCGCCGGCCGACGTCGAGGCAGCTCTCGCCGAGCTCGCCGAGGAATACACCGAACAGGGACGCGGCTTCGAGTTGCGCAACGTCGGCGGTGGCTGGCGCTACTTCACCCGTGAGGAATACGCGCCGGTGGTCGAGGCATTCGTTCTCGACGGCCAGCAGGCGCGATTGACACAGGCAGCCCTGGAGACCCTGGCTGTGGTGGCCTACCGTCAGCCGGTCAGTCGGTCCCGCGTTTCGGCCATCCGCGGCGTCAACGTCGACGGCGTCATGCGCACCCTCCTGACGCGCGGCCTCATCGAAGAGGCCGGCGTCGATGCCTCCAGTGGCGCCCACCTGTACCGCACGAGCAGCTACTTCCTGGAACGGATGGGGATGGCCGACCTCTCCGAGCTGCCGGAGATCGCCCCGATGCTGCCGGAGATCGAGGACCTCGAACCCAGTGAAGCCTTCTGAGTCGATGGACGCGGAGCGCGAGGACCCGTCCGGCATCCGGCTGCAGAAGGTTCTGGCCGCAGCCGGAATCGGCAGTCGGCGCAAATGTGAGGAGTTGATCGTTCTCGGCCGGGTTTCGGTCAACGGTGAGACCGATCTCCGGATGGGGATGCGGGTCGATCCCGGACGCGACGTCATCCGGCTCGACGGTGAGCGGGTCATGCCGCCGTCAGAGCACGTGTACCTGGTCACCAACAAGCCGCGCGGCGTCGTCTCGTCGATGTCCGACGACCAGGGCCGACCGGATCTCCGGACGCTCCTCAGCGATCGGTCCGAGCGCCTGTTCCACGTGGGCCGGCTCGACACCGACACGTCCGGCCTGTTGATCCTCACGAACGACGGCGCGTTGGCGCATCGCTTGGCTCATCCGTCGTTCGAGGTCGCGAAGACGTATGTCGCGCTGGTGAAGGGAGCGGTGGCCGACGGCGTCGGGACCGCGCTGAAGGCCGGCATCGAACTCGAGGACGGTCCGGCGGCGGTCGACCGCTTCCAGATCCGAGACCGTTCGAAGGGCCGGTCGCTGGTCGAGCTCGACGTCCATATCGGGCGGAATCGGATCGTCCGCCGGATGATGGAGCACGTCGGCCATCCGGTGATCGAGCTCACCCGGACCGCGTTCGGCCCGGTCCGGCTCGGCAGCCTCAAGTCAGGCGCTGTGCGGGAACTGACCAATTCAGAGGTCGGGGCGTTGTTCGATACCGTGGAGGCATGACCCAGCCCCAGACAGTTCAGGTTGTCGGCGCCGGGTTGATCGGGACTTCGATAGCGCTTGGCCTGCGCGAACGCGGTCTCAGCGTCTTCCTCGACGATGTCGAGCCCGACCATGTCCGGGCGGCCGTCGATCGCGGCGCGGGGCAGGCAGGACAGGCCGAGGGACCCGATGTCGTCGTCGTTGCCGTGCCGCCTGCCGATGTGCCGGACGCCGTTCAGCGCGCCCTGTCCGAGTGGCCCGACGCCGTCGTGACCGATGTCGCGAGCGTCAAGTCCGATGTCGCCGCGTCGGTGTCCGGCCGCGTCGGTGCGGACCGGTACGTGGGATCCCACCCAATGTCAGGACGGGAGCGATCCGGCCCGGTGGCGGCATCTGCGCGACTGTTCGAGGGCGCGCCGTGGGTGCTCGTCCCGCTGGCCGAGACCCGACCCGATGCCGTCGATGCGGTGCGATGGATCGCCGAGGCCCTCGGCGCTGCGCCGCGGGTGATGGACGCGCTGACGCACGACCGCGCCGTCGCCCTCGTGTCGCACGTGCCGCAGGTGCTGAGCGTCCTGACCGCTGCGCGCCTGCAGAACGCGCCGTCTGAGCATGTCGCGCTGGCGGGACCCGGATTGCGCGACGTGACGCGCATCGCCGGTAGCGACCCCGCCTTGTGGGTCGACATCCTGAGCAGCAACGCCGCCGAGGTGCTGGCCGTTCTGCTCGCCGTCCGCGACGACCTCACCACGGTGATCGATGCGCTCGCGCACGAGCCCGAGGCGATCGGTAAGGTGCTGGAAGCCGGCCGCGAGGGAACAGCGGCGATCCCCGGCAAGCATGGGGATCAAGCAGTCGCCTGGGCGCCGGTCTACGTCGTCGTCGCCGACCGGCCGCGTGAACTGGAGCGGGTCGTCTCCGATGCGGGACAATCCGGTGTCAACATCGAGGACCTGCGTATTCAGCACGAGCTCGGTCGCCCAGCCGGTGTCGTCGAGATCTATGTCCTGCCCGAGCACGCCGACACGCTTGTCACCTCGCTGGTCGCCCGTGGCTGGCCCGCCTACCGCTAGGAGAGCACCCCCGTGAGCACCCCGCTAGTCGTCGCAGTCGACGGCCCGTCCGGTTCCGGCAAGTCCAGCACTGCGCGCGGCGTCGCGCAGCGGCTCGGCTTGGCGTACCTGGACACCGGGGCCATGTACCGCGCGATCACCTGGGCGCTGCTGGAGCGGGGAGTCGACCTGACCGACGACGAGGCGATCGCGAAGGTCGCCGCCGAGGTCGTCCTGCGCTCCGGAACCGACCCGCACGCGCCCACCATCGAGGCGGACGGCGTCGACGTCTCCGGCCCGATCCGCAGCGCCGAGGTGACATCGAAGGTCAGCGTCGTGGCCGCGGTTCCCGACGTCCGCGCCATGATGGTCCGCGCCCAGCGACAGGCCATCGACGAGGCCGGCACCGGCATCGTGGTCGAGGGCCGCGACATCGGGACGGCCGTCGCACCGGAGGCGCCGGTGAAGGTGTATCTGGTGGCGGACGCGGCCGCCCGCGCACGTCGCCGCGCGTCCGAGCTCGGTCACGACGACCACGACGCCACCCAGCAGGCGTTGGCGCATCGCGACCACCTGGACTCCTCGCGAACGGCGTCGCCGCTGGCGATGGCTGACGACGCGGTCCTGGTCGACGGCACCGACCTGACGCTCGACGAAGTGATCGACACCGTTGTCGCGCTGGTGGAGGCGCGTCGCCCGTGAGCGTGCAATCCCTCGGACCGGTTGCATTGCCGGAGAAGATACTGGGACGACTGCGCCGCTATGCCGCGGTGTGGCTGGACCGGAACTGGACCATTCGCACGCACGGCGAGGAGAACATTCCGGCCCACGGCCCGGTGATCCTGGCCGCCAACCACATCGGCTGGCTGGACGGGCCCGTGCTGTTCCTCAAGGCGCCCCGACCCGCACACGCCCTGGTCAAACGGGAGCTCTTCGTCGGCAAGACCGGACGACTGCTCACCGCAGCCGCGCAGATCCCGGTGAACCGCCTCGGCTCCGACGTCGGCGCGCTCCGCACGGCCGCCGAGTCGCTGCTGGCCGGCCAGGTCGTCATCATCTATCCCGAGGGCCGACGTGGCGCCGGGGAGTTCAAGACCGTCCGGGGTGGGGTCGCCTGGCTCGCGCTCGTCTCCGGCGCACCGATCGTCCCGGTGGCCATCTTCGGGACTCGGCCGGCCGGTGCGGAGAAGGATGCTCGACCCGAGAAGGGCACCACGATCGAGGTCGTCTACGGCAAGCCGATCAGCTTCCCCAAGACACCCTGGCCGCGTACGACGGACGAGATCGCCGCCACGACCGCACAGGTGGCTGGTCACCTGCGCGAACATCTGGCCGCCGCCAAGGAGCTGACCGGAAACGAGCTGCCGGGGCCACTACCGAAGGTGGTCGCCCATGCCTGACGTCCCCGTTCTAGCCGTCGTCGGACGACCGAACGTCGGCAAGTCGACCCTGGTCAACCGCATCATCGGCCGCCGGGAGGCAGTCGTCCAGGATGTGCCGGGCGTGACCCGCGACCGCGTCTCCTATGACGCCAACTGGAACGGCCGTTCATTCACCGTCGTCGACACCGGCGGATGGGACCCGGATGCCCGCGGCCTGGCCGAGCGCATCGCCGAGCAGGCGGAGGTGGCGGTTCAGGTCGCCGATGCCGTGCTCTTCGTGGTCGACGCAACCGTGGGCATCACCGATGCCGATGCCGCCGTTGTCCAGATCCTTCGCCGGGCGAAGAAGCCGGTCATCCTCGCCGCGAACAAGGCCGACGACCAGCGCAGCGAGATGCTCGCTGCCGAGCTCTGGAATCTCGGGCTCGGTGAGCCGCACCCGGTTTCGGCCCTGCACGGGCGGGGGAGCGGCGACCTTCTGGACGCTGTGCTCGCAGCGCTGCCCGAAGCCCCGCCGGAGAGCGACGCGGAGGAAGGCGGCCCGCGCCGCGTCGCCATCGTCGGCAAGCCGAACGTCGGCAAGTCCAGCCTGCTGAACCGGCTGGCCGGGCAGGAGCGGGTGGTCGTCGACGATGCGTCGGGCACGACGGTTGATCCGGTCGACGAACTCGTCGAGCTGGGCGGGCGGACGTGGCGCTTCATCGACACCGCCGGGATCCGCAAGAGGGTGCGCGAGGCGTCCGGCCATGAGTACTACGCCAGCCTGCGAACGAACGCGGCCATCGAGCGCGCCGAGGTCGCGGTGATGATCGTCGACGCCAGCGAGCCGTTGAGCGTGCAGGACACCCGCATCATCTCGTCGATCGCCGAGTCCGGACGCGCGCTCGTCATCGCGTTCAACAAGTGGGATCTGGTCGACGACGAACGGCGCTACTACCTCGAGCGGGAGATCGAACGCGAACTCGTCCAGGTGCAATGGGCCCCCCGGATCAACTTCACCGCGCTGACCGGCTGGCATGTCGACCGCCTCGTCCGGGCCTTGGATGCCGCTCTCGAGGGCTGGGAGACGCGCGTCGGCACCGGCGCACTCAACGCGTTCCTCGGGCGGCTGGTGGCCGAGCACCCGCATCCGGTGCGGGGCGGCAAGCAGCCCAAGGTGCTGTTCGGTACGCAGGCGTCGACGGCGCCACCGACGTTCGTCCTGTTCACCTCGGGCAAGCTCGAGGACACCTATCTGCGGTTCATCGAGCGCAGGCTGCGTGAGGAGTTCGGCTTCGTGGGTTCCCCGATCCACATCCAGCAGCGGGTGCGCGAGAAGCGCAAGAGGTAGTCCGTCTACGCTGGTTTCATGAGCAAGCCTGAAGTCGAATTCATTCCCGGCCCGCCGCCCGCCGAGCTCCAGATCACCGATCTCGTCGAGGGCGAGGGCGCCGAGGCTGTCCCCGGCGGTGTCGTCGACGTCCACTACGTCGGCGTCGAGTTCGAGTCGGGGGAGGAGTTCGACTCCTCGTGGAACCGCGGCCAGTCGGCGCGCTTCCCGCTGCCGCAGCTGATCGGCGCCTGGCAGCAGGGGATCCCGGGCATGAAGGTGGGCGGACGCCGCCAGCTCGTGTGCCCGCCCGAGCTCGCCTACGGTCCGGCCGGCGGCGGCCACCACCTGTCCGGCAAGACGCTGATCTTCGTCATCGACCTGCTTGGTGTCGGCTAAAGCCGATCACCGAGGTAGAGGTAGCCGACGAACGCGACCACGTCGAGCAGCGTGTGCGCGACCAACAGCGGCCACAACCGGCCGGTGCGCTGGAACCACCACGCGAAGACGGCGCCCATCGCGGCGTTGCCCAGCGCCTGGCCGAAGCCCTGGTACAGGTGGTAGGTCCCGCGCAGAGCGGCTGAGGTGGCGATGGCGGCCCACGGCCCCCAGCGAAGATCCTGCAGCCGGGCCAGCAGGTAGCCGACGGCGATGACCTCTTCGACGACGGCGTTCTCCACGGCGCTGAGCAGCAGGATGGGGATCGTCCACCAGTAGACCTGTTCGGGAGCGGGGACGACGTCGGCGTTGAGGCCCAACGTCCGGCCGAGAAAATACACGCCGAGTCCGGGGATCCCGATCGCGAGCGACAGGCCGGCTCCGGTGAGCACGTCGGCGGCGGGTCGGCCTCTGGTCAGGCCGAGACGCTGTAGGGGCTGTCCGTCGGCGGCGAGCAGGAAGATGGCCAAGGCGACCGGCACCAGCGCGAACCCGATCGACAGCAGCTGCAGTGTCAGGTCGAGCCACTCGACCTCGCTGCGGCTGGCGTTGAGGGAGGCGGTGGCCTCACGGAGCGGCCCGCGGGACAGCGCGGCGACGAGGCTGACGAGTGCATAGACCGCCGACTGGCCGAGCGACAGCCCAAGGACGATCCAGATCTCAGCTGTGAGTCGGGTGCGACTCACAGCTCGTTCGTGCTGAATGTGTCGCAGGCGCCGGACTGGCCGCTCGTGTAGCCGGCCATGAACCATCGCTGGCGCGACTCCGACGAGCCGTGTGTCCACGCTTCAGGGTTGACCTGTCCTTGCGTGGCTTCCTGGATGTGGTCGTCGCCGACGGCCGCGGCGGCCGAGAGCGCGGACCGAATGTCGGACTCGGTGAGCGGCTTCAGGAACGGCTTGCCGGTGCTCGAAATGGTCCGTGACGCGTGGTGCGCCCAGGCGCCGGCGAAGCAGTCGGCCATCAACTCGACGCGCACGCCACCGCTTTGCGGGCCGGTCCGCCCGTCCTGGGCCTGACCGAGGACGCCGAGGATGTTCTCGACGTGATGGCCGTACTCGTGCGCGACGACGTACTCCTGTGCGAGCGCGCCGTCGTCGGCCCCGAACCGGCTCGTGAGCTGGTCGAAGAAGCTGGCGTCGATGTAGATCCGCTCATCGGCTGGGCAGTAGAACGGGCCGGTCTGGTTGGACGCCGCGCCGCAGGCGGACTGCGTGGACCCGGAATAGATGACCGTCTTGGCGGCCCGGTACTGACGTCGCTGTTCGGCTGGCAGGGCCTCGCTCCAGTAAGCCTGAACACTGTTGACGGTGCCGATGATGCGGCAGGTGACGTCCCGGTTGGCGTCGGCGCCGGTCTTGCAGTGGCTGAACGACTCGGATGACTCCTGGCCGCCGGTGGTCACGTTCCCGGGGTCGAGCGGGTTCGTGCCCGCCGGCACGACGCCGCTCAGATCGACGCCGAAGAACGCGCCCAAGAGGATGATGATCAACGTTCCGATGCCGCCGCCGATGACGACGCCCCCGCGTCCGCCCCCGCCACCGGTCACCTGGCTTGTGTCGAGTCCGGCGCCTTCCTCGAAGCTCATGCGGGGAGTCTACGCAATAGGCTCGGCCCCGTGAGCGCTCTCCAGTTGCCCGTCTCGGAGGCCGATGAGGCGCGTCGCCGCGGACTGCGCAGGATGCGTGCACTGGCCACCGGCCTGCTGGTTTTCGCCGCGATCGTCTACGTCGTCACCCGGGACGCCGAGGGCTTCCTGGGGTACGTGAACGCCGGCGCGGAGGCGTCCATGGTGGGCGCCATCGCCGACTGGTTCGCGGTGACGGCATTGTTCCGGCATCCGCTCGGGCTGCCCGTGCCGCACACGGCGATCATCCCCAAACGCAAGGAGTCGCTGGGCGCGAGCCTGCAGGACTTCGTGGCCGAGAACTTCCTGAACGAGGAGGTCGTACGCGAGCGTGTCACGACGTCGCGGGTGTCCGCGCAGGTCGGCGGATGGCTGGTCGACCCGGGTCACGCAGAGAAGGTCATCGACGTCGGCGCGAAGGCCATGGCCGACGGGCTGGCCCGGGTCAAGCGCGACGACGTGGCCGCCATCATGCGCGACGCGATCATTCCGAAGCTGCTCGAGGAGCCGCTGGCGCCGGCGGCGGGACAGCTCCTGGCCGAGATCGTTGCCGACCGGGCCCACGTCGGCGCCGTGGACCTGATGCTCACCGAACTGCACCTGTGGCTCAACCGCAACGCCGACGACGTGCAGGCGCTGGTCGGCCAGCGGGCGCCATGGTGGTCGCCGGTGTGGTTGGACGAGAAGGTCGCCCTGTGGGTGCACGGTGAGCTGCTGCGATGGGTCGCCGAGATCCGTGACACCCCGCGCCACCTCGCGCGCCGGGCGCTCGATGACTGGCTGGCCCAACTGGCCGAGAATCTGCAGCACAACCCGGTGACCCAGCAGCGGGCCGAGCAACTGAAGCAGCGGGTCCTGGCGCAGGAGAAGGTCATCGACACCTCCATCGCGCTGTGGGACGCGCTGCGCCGCGCCCTCATCGCATCGCTGGAGGACGATCACGGCATGCTGCGCCAGCGCGCCATCCAGGAGCTCCACGGGATCGGCCGCCAACTCGTCGAGGACCATGCAGTCGCGGCGCGCTTGGATGAGCTCCTGGCGGACGGCGCGGCGTACGTCGTGAACAACTACGGGTCCGAGATCGCCACGGTCATCTCCGCCACGGTGAACCGTTGGGACGGTCAGGAGACGGCGGAGCGGATCGAGCTCCACGTCGGCCGAGACCTCCAGTTCATCCGGATCAACGGCACAGTCGTCGGCGGCCTCGCCGGGGTGGCGATCCACGCTTTCTCACACCTCGCCTAGTTCCCGAAATGTGGAAAACCTGTGCACGACGGAGGCCGTCCTGTGGGCGACCACACCCCATCTGTGGACAGGCCGGAAATTAGTTCCGAATTGCCGAAAAAACTTCGGAGAACCCCTTGTGCCGCCCGGTCGGCCGGGCATAGAACTTACTCACGCACTCCTTCGGGAGAGCGGGAACGGATCCCCGATTCGAGTCCATGTCGGAACTTCGGTTACGACGCCAGCCGGTGAAGCGGCCGGGGACAAAGAAGAAGGATCCGGGATGAGAGAGAACTTCACAACTCGCTCAAATTGAAGCCCCGGGAACTCATACTTCCCGGGGCTTCACCCTTTGGGTCACAAAGGTGCCAATCAGCGTATGGGTGCAGGCGGCGTCACCGCACCTGTTTGCTACAGTTCATGGCTGGCCCAAGGGTCATTGTCCGGGTGGCGGAATAGGTAGACGCGCTAGCTTGAGGTGCTAGTGCCCGGTTACGGGCATGGGGGTTCAAGTCCCCCCTCGGACACCCTTTTGAACGGCCCAGCCGAGGTGGCTGGGCCGTTTGCTGTTCTCGTCCGGCCGCGGGACCAAGGGCCCGCAGCGTCGTTCCTCTCGGCCCTGTCCGCACAGCTCTCGAATCGCGAGACTCGATCGTGCAGAGGTGAGGAGAGAATCGTGGAATCGATCGAGTTCTGGACGGAGTTCTTCGGATGGTGCACCGTGCTCAACCTGGGGATCTACCTGATCTCCGTGGTTGCCCTGTTCGCCATGCGCAGCGTCGTGGTGAGCCAAGGCCTGCGCTGGTTCGGCGTCTCCGAGGAAGCCGTGCTGCAGACCACCTACCAGTGGATCGGCACCTACAAGTTGGCGATCATCCTGTTCGCACTCGTTCCGTGGCTCGCACTGAAGTTGATGGTGTGAGATGACAGACAAGTCGTGTGCAGCCGGCGGCGGCGCCATCTACGGCCTCGGCATCTTCGGTGCTTGGGTCTACTTCTGGCAGGCCGCAGAGGCCGGAGTGTGGGCGCACCTCTACGCCATCTTCCAAGGCATCTTCTGGCCGGCGTACATGGTCTATGACGCGTTCGCGGCGCTCGCAGGCTGAGGAGGTCCGCCATGTCCCGACTGTTCAAGCTCGACACCGACACCTGCGCCCGACTGCTCCATGCGGGCGTGTTCGGGCGGCTGGTGTTCTGCACTGACCATGGGCCGGAGGTCCTGCCGGTCAACTACACGACCGTCGGTGGAGCGATTCTGGTCCGGACGTCGGCAGATTCGCTGCTGGCCCGGCACGTCGACGGGGCGCACGTCGCGTTCGAAACCGACTATGTGAACTACGACCGTTGGCACGGCTGGTCGGTGGTGGCGCGTGGGATGGGCGAGTGCCTGACCGCCGAGGAACTGACCGACGAGGAGCGCTTCGTGCCCGAGCCTCAGCCATGGGCTCGTCGCGGCGAGCCGGTGTGGGTGCGCGTGCAGTGGACCGAACTGACCGGGCGGCGCATTGAGAAGGGCTGGGATCCGATCGCCGAACTGCCGGTGCATCGCCGGGCCTGGGCCCGGGCGAAGGCCTGAGCCGGAGCCCGACGCGCCGTCAGGCGTTCCAGGCGTCCGGCACGACGATCGTCGGGCAGTGGGCGCGTCGCGCAATCTGGGTCAGGACCGGATGAGCGGGCCGACCGGGGATGGCCGGGACCTTGAACCGGCCGAGCAGGAGCAGGTCTGCCTCTGCGCTCGCGCGCAGGCAACCGTCGTCGGCGTCTTCGAACAGCAGCCGGTGCGTCACCCGCACGTCGGGGTACTCCGAGGACCATCCGGCGAGGACCTCGGCAATCTCGGCGCGAACGGCTTCTGCGTCGTTGCGGGCGGTGTCCTCGGGGACAACGTGCACCACATACAGCAGGTTGTCCCGCCGGGAAGCTTCGCCGAACGCGAATCGCAGAGGGCCGGTGGCCAGACTCCTGGCATCCAGGGCGACGAACACACCACCGCCGCTGCTCTGCCACGAGGATTCGGGGATTATGGCCACCGGTGCGGGCGAATGCTTGGCCAGGTACTCGGTGACCTTTCCGCTGAAGAGCCGGTCCATCCGGCCGACCGGGTCGGTGCCCACGACGACGAGCGCTGCGGTCTCGGCTGCGTCCTTCAGCACGTCGCGCGGCGATCCCGCGGTCAGGTCGTACTCGGCCTGGGGCGGGGACGGGTCCTCGGCGATCAGCTGGTGCGCCGAATCGAGGACCTCCTGGCCGGCGGTGCGCCACGCAGAACTGGCTGCGACGACGACGTCACCCGTCACCAGCCGATCGACACAGTGGACGACGCGAAGGCCGACGCCACGGGCCTTGGCGGCCTCGACGGCGAACTGAACCGCGCTGGGCTGTTGGTCTTTCACGCCGATGACGACTGGATGCTTGTTCACGACGGTTCTCCTTCGACTGACGGGACGACGATGCACGGCGAGTGAGCGTGCCGAGCGATCT